>JAUIJW010000051.1 GCA_030431085.1 Bacteroidia bacterium | reverse complement strand
AGTCAATTTCGGTTAACGGAATGTCATGATTTTCATTTTGAAATCCCAATTGCAGATTGTCTACAATAATACCTTGATCCATCCAGACATAATTCACCATAATGCCTGCTGGATAAGGAATGTCGAACCCACGTTTATAAGCTTCCTGTCCCCATATAGGAAAAGTGTAATTATAATCTACCTGCTTTAAACTATCGGTATATTGTTGATGAATGCTTCTAACTTTTGTTGAAGGAAATTGTGCAAACATTGAAACACAACTTATAGAACACAATAAGAAAAATAATAAACCAAGTTTTTTCATTTTTCACTTTTAGATTTTATACCGTTTACTGGAATGGTGACACCAACATAAAAAGATTGGTTGTATATATTACTATCAAATTCAGAATCGTTAATATCAACCAAGCCGTAATAATATTTGATAAAGATACTCATTCCGCCTGTTTGGCCTAATTTATATTGTAAACTCGTTAAAATACCAGCATCTAGACTTTTTATGTCATCTTTGATATTTTTGCGATAATTAATCTGACCGTTTCCTGTTGGGTTGGCAGTATAAGTGTCGTAAGCTTTAGAACGGAGCCCTAGCATTGGTCCTGCGCCCAGATAGAGTCCTTTGAATAGATTTCGTTTGATTAGGATGGGCACATTAAAATAACTTATTTTTCGATTAACCGTGCCATCCTTAAAGAGTACATCTAATTCGGCATCTCCAGTACTATAAAAGGGAAGGTTTTCTGCACCCATATTAGATTTTACCATAACACCTGTGCCCAATAACCATTTAGAGCTTTTATTAATGTCGAAATCAAAATAGAAACCGAGATTAAAAAAACGGGTATACGATGATGATTCACCTCTTTGATTGGCAAAATTAAATGCTCCATCTAAACCAAATTCTACATGCTCAGAATTGAGCTTGTCTCCAAAAATTAAGGAAATAAGCACTTGTGCTTTCGTTTGGGTACTTACAAAAGCAAAGAAAATAAAGGCTAACCAGTAATTTTTCATTAGCTGATAGAGATTAATTCAAAATGGTGTACTACGAATATATGTATTTTCGGGTTCTAAAAAGAAAAACCATAAAATTAGAAGAAAACCTAATAGATTTTAATTATACTATAAAACAAACTAAAGTACTCTTAATTTAAGCTTCTTTATATAATTTTAAAAGGAAGAAACGTTTTGAAATTAAAGGATTTGGTAGTTGAAAAATTATTAAGATATATTTGGTTAATTAGTTTGTAGTATAAAATCTATTCTTTAATTGCTAAAATGTAAACTCCACTAGTAATTAAATCATCATCTGATAAATATTTAAACCTATTAGAGTACTGATTCCTATTTAATTGATTTTTTATTTTATTAGGTATCTTTGTTAAGATCTTAAATCCAAATTTTGTAAGTAATTCTATATGTTTTGATATAGGTTCTCTATTAATTAAAAATAATTTACCTCCTTTTACAATTTTCCATTCAACATCACTAAAAGCCCTATGTCCATCCCAACTTTTAGTACAACCCATTGATTTAAAGTCAATAGTATGCGACATTAAACCCTTAGGTTTAATCCAATTTCTCATAGATTTATACGTGTGCTCTAGATCTTCAACATGTTGTAGAACGGTTTGTGAAAAAATTAAATCAATTGAATAATCACGAATGATACCAGACTGATTCCAAGGAATATAATATTTAAGGAATGTATTATTAGGATTGTCGATATCATTAAGTTCATTTTTAATATTATTCAATCTGTTATCATCTAGAGTTTTACTTAATAACTCATCAGAAAGAATGTTGGATGGAAATTTATAACTTTTTAATATTGGTTTTATCTTTGGGTATTCAAGATTGTCAGGAATATTTGTTTTATTTTTAAGCAGTGTTATTAATTCATTAAAAATTTTTAAGTTCCTTTTAGTATCCCAGTATTTAATCATATCTAATGAGTATAGAGACTTACTCCCAGTTAATAGTGAACATAAACCAACACCTAAAGAGTCTCCTGGCCCTAACTCAGCAACACTTTCTGGTAATCTATTCCTATAATAAGTATTCCAGTTTATCAGATGTCTCAACCAAACGGAATAGCAATATCTACTCTCAATAGTACCTCCAGTCCTTGTTGGAAGAAATCTTTTTATTCCAGGAATATGCTTAATAATACCTGTGACAATTGGTTTAAGCTTTTCCCTGTTCATCATACTATTCGCTTTTTAATACTCTAGAACAATGTTAGAATTGTTTTATTGAAAGAATTTTTAGAAGTCTTTTGCGGAACAAACCAAAGTTAATAAATTTATGGGAATTTTCCTATATTCGGATTTGTAAAAACAAAAATGTTGCAAAAAGCCTGTATAAAAAATATACAGGCTTTTAAATGGTGGAGCATATCGGAGTCGAACCGATGACCTCTACGCTGCCAGCGTAGCGCTCTAGCCAGCTGAGCTAATGCCCCAGAGCAGGGTTCAAATGTAATAAAAATTTTAGGAATCTCCCTTTAAAACTAATAAAGGGATATTACTTTCAAAATCAACCTTTTTCACTTTGTTTTGCTCCCAGAGTTTCTTGAAAAAACCTCTTTTTCTTCGTATCACACAGAGAAGATCTGGATTTTCAACGCGTAAAAATTCTAAAACACCTTGAAATACCGTGGCATTTTTAGTGTGTAAGACGGTTTGAGTTAAGTCATTTAATAATGGATTAATCGAAAGGTCTCCTTCCTGTAGTTTTGGAGTTCTAACTTGTAAAAGATTAATGGTTGGGTTAAAAGCCTTTTTTATTTTAAGGATAGGATCTAAAGTAGATTCTGATTTAATCAGACCAGATTTGATGGTCATTAAAACCTTATCAATTTTTTTAAATGTCGCCTTAGACGGAATGATTAGAACAGGTGTATCAGTATCCTTAATTAAAGCACCAGTAATACTACCCAAAAATACAGTGTCATCAGAATTATCATTTTTAGTGGAAGTAATGATAAGATTGATTTCGAGGTGCTTGATCAATAGCTTTAAACTTGATAAGACATCGTGACCTTTTAAGGCGTGTGATGTAACCGATACATTTTTTGTGTTTACTTGATTCAATTGTTCTTTAAGAATGGCCAAACTTTCTTTTTCAAGAAGTTGATCAAATTTTTGAAAAGAACCGCTTACTTTAATACTATTATAGACGTTAACCACATATATTTTAGCATTGATTTGTTCTGCAAAATCAATAGCATATTGTAAGGTGTTTGAGGCATTTTCGCGATCACCAATGGGCACCAAAATATTTTTCATTATGTAAGATTTTCTAGCTAGTGAATATAAAAAAACTTCTAAGGATGACTTAGAAGTTTTAAAAATATAGATTTTTTTAATACCTGTAATATTCTGGCTTAAAAGGACCTTCAATGTTTACACCAATATATTTGGCTTGATCTTCGGTGAGTTCTTCAAGTTCTACACCAATTTTTTCAAGGTGTAAACGGGCTACTTTTTCATCTAAATGCTTAGGTAGCATATAAACTTTGTTTTCATATTTATCGGCATATTTCCAAAGCTCAATTTGCGCTAAAGTTTGATTGGTAAAAGAATTACTCATTACAAAACTTGGATGACCTGTAGCACAACCTAAGTTAACCAAACGACCTTCTGCTAATAGAATAATTTCTTTACCGTCAATGGTGTATTTATCAACCTGAGGTTTAATTTCTACTTTAGTTTCACCATAGTTGTTGTTTAACCAAGTTACGTCTATTTCATTATCGAAATGGCCAATATTACAAACAATGGTTTTGTCTTTCATGGCTTTAAAGTGCTTGCCTTGTACGATATCTTTGTTACCTGTAGTGGTGATTACGATATCCGCTTTAGCGATAACAGAATCTAATTTTTTTACCTCAAAGCCTTCCATAGCTGCTTGTAAGGCACAAATTGGGTCGATTTCTGTTACAATAACTCTAGCACCAGTACCTTTAAATGAGGCAGCTGTACCTTTACCTACATCACCATATCCGGCAACTACAACAACTTTACCAGCCAGCATTATATCTGTAGCGCGTCTAATGGCATCTACAGCACTTTCTCTACAGCCGTATTTATTATCGAATTTAGATTTTGTAACAGAGTCGTTTACATTAATAGCAGGCATTGGTAAAGTACCTTCTTTCATTCTGTCGTATAAACGATGCACACCAGTGGTGGTTTCTTCAGACAAACCTTTGATGTCATTAACCAATTCAGGATATCGGTCTAAAACCATATTAGTTAAATCTCCACCATCATCTAAGATCATGTTCAATGGTTTTTTGTCTTCACCAAAAAATAAGGTTTGTTCAATACACCAGTCAAACTCTTCTTCGGTCATTCCCTTCCAAGCATAAACAGCTATACCAGCATCTGCCATGGCAGCGGCCGCTTGATCTTGGGTAGAAAAAATATTACAAGAACTCCAAGTGACTTCTGCACCTAATTCAACCAAAGTTTCAATAAGTACAGCTGTTTGAATGGTCATGTGCAAACATCCAGCAATTCTTGCTCCTTGCAGCGGTTTTTCACTTTTGTATTCTTCTCTAAGACTCATTAAACCGGGCATTTCGGCTTCAGCTAATTCAATTTCTTTTCTTCCCCAAGCTGCAAGATTAATATCTTTTACTTTATATTTTACGTAAGTTGAAGTTTCTGAACTCATAATATTTATATTTGCTTTTGAATTTGCAAAAATACAAAATACCTTTTGATTTATAATGCCGCTTGTTAAAACAATACAACCCAATACTTTTACTAAGATATTGGTATGGAAAATTGAAGAGTCTTTCGAAGATTTGTATCAAAGCGTGGTGCTGAATGATAATAGTCTGACAAGATTGAATAGTATGAAGTCTGAGCTACATAAACGAGGGTTTTTAAGTGTACGATATTTGTTAAAAGAAGCGGGTTATACAGATTTTGATTTGTATTATAACGAACATGGTAAACCGTTGCTAAAAGATCATACTCATATCTCTATTACCCATTCTTATCACTACTCGGCAATTATATTGAGCCAGGTTAATGTGGGGATTGATATAGAAAAGAATAGAGAAAAAATCATTAACATTTATGATAAGTTCGTCAATACAGAAAAAGATAGCTTAAGTGACGAAGATTTGGTGAAGCAATTAACGGTAATTTGGGGAGCGAAAGAATCTATGTATAAAATTTATCCGCATGGCGGACTCAGTTTTAAAAACCATATTGCTATAGATCCGTTTTTATTCCATCATAAACAATCAACTGGTCGAGTGGTTTGCGAAGATTGGAATAAAGAGTATCAAATCTTTTTTGAGTTTTTGCAAGATGGATTTACCCTAGTATATGCCATGCCAAAAGTTTAATATGCAAAAGTCTGTACTAAAATTAATTTTAAACGCCCAAAAGAAAGGAGAAAAGCTTCTGGCTATTTTAATAGATCCAGATAAAATAGGAGTAGATGATATAGCCGATACCTTAAAAAAAATAGAACCATACGCTAATTTTTTATTGGTTGGCGGAAGTACGATGATGCCTGGAGCGGTACAAGAGTTTGTTAGAGTGTTAGAGCAATTTACCAAGTTACACATTGCTATATTTCCTGGAGATTATTCACAAATTAGCTCTGAGGCAGATGCTTTGCTCTTTTTGTCATTACTTTCTGGTAGAAACCCAGAGTATTTAATTGAGCAGCAGGTTAAAGCTATTCCTTACATAGAGCACCAACAACTTGAAGTCATTCCAACTGGATATATACTAATCGATGGAGGCAAAGAAACAGCTGTACAACGTGTTAGTAAAACATTGCCCATTAAACAGCATCATGTTGATTTAATTGTAAACACTGCGAAGGCAGGCGAATACATGGGAAATCAACTTATTTATCTAGAGGCAGGAAGTGGAGCCATTTCTTGTGTTGCCCCAGAGGTTATTAGAAAAGTAAGAGAAAAGATTACGATACCTCTTATTGTAGGAGGAGGTATTCGCTCAAAATCGCAAATAGATAAAGCCTACCAAAGTGGTGCCGATGTAGTAGTTATAGGCACTGCTTTTGAAGTGAACAATAATTTTTTTGAACAAATAAAATAACAACAATGGAAATTTCTGTAGAATTAACCGTAACCCCTTTACAAGATGATTATGAAACACCAATTATTGCTTTTATCAAAAAGCTAAGAGAATCTGGTTTAAAAATTAAAGAGAACCCTTTAAGTACACAAGTTTACGGCGCCTACAATCAGGTTATGCCCATACTTCAAACAGAACTTAAAGAATCGTTAGAGCTGATGCAAAGAGGTGTTATTTTAATGAAAATTGTAAAAACAGATCGCTACGATTATGAGCCACATTTTTGATTGGTTGTTTTCGCAATACCAAGATACACCAACCCATTTGTTGGTGTTAGAATTGATTGGTGTTTTTTTCGGATTTTTAAGCGTATGGTTTGCTAAGAAAGAGCATATTTTTGTATACCCAACAGGTATTATTAGTACAGCTATTTTTGTCTATATTCTTTGGGTATACGGACTTTTAGGCGATATGTTCATCAACGCTTATTATTTTGTAATGAGTATCTATGGTTGGTATTATTGGTCTAGAACAGATGCTAATAACCAAGAAGTACCCATTACTAAAACCACCCCAAAAGAACACCTCTGGAGTGCTTTAATATTTATTGCAACCATGCTTTTTGTTATTATTGTATATCAGGTCAATGGTAAATTTAATACATGGACAGCCTATGTAGATACTTTTACCACCGCTATATTTTTTGTGGGGATGTGGTTGATGGCTAAAAAGAAATTAGAAAATTGGACCTATTGGATTATTGGAGATTTAATTTCAGTACCGCTGTATTTTTATAAAGGGCTCACTTTTACATCTTTCCAATATCTATTGTTTACCTTTATTGCCATTTCTGGATATATCGCATGGAAAAAACACTTAAACAACAATCTGCAAACCTCGTAAAAGTAGTTTTATTCGGGCCCGAATCAACAGGTAAAACCACTTTATCTGAGCTTTTAGCCCGACATTATAATACGGTTTGGGTACCGGAATATGCCAGAGAGTACCTGCAAAAAAAATGGAATAACGAACGAAAAACTTGTGAGCAAAAAGATTTACTGCCCATCGCTTATGGGCAGGTGCACTTAGAAAACACATTGGCTAAAAAAGCAGATAAAGTACTCATTTGTGATACAGATTTATTAGAAACCAAAGTATATTCAGAGGCCTATTACGGAGGTTATGTAGACCAGACACTAAATCAGGCTGCGCTAAGTAATCAGTATGATTTATATCTATTAACTTATATCGATACACCCTGGGAGGCTGATGATTTAAGAGATAGACCAGAGCAAAGAGAAGAAATGTTTGCAGCATTTAAAAGTGCTTTAGATCACAACAATAAAAATTATATTGTTTTAAAAGGAAGCGTTAAAGATAGACTCACCAAGGCCGTAAATGCCATTGATATTATTTTAAGGAAACGCAGTAACTTAGATCAATATTCAAGTCGTTTAAAACCTTAAAATGAACAGGTCAACTATTTTAAAAGAACTACAGTTTAAGGCGGTTCGTAGTGGAGGGCCTGGAGGCCAGCACGCCAATAAGGTCTCTTCAAAAGTTGAAGTAGCTTTTGCAATAGAAAACTCATCCGGCTTGACCGAAATTGAAAAACAACGACTATTAGAGAAACTCAAGAATAAGATTAATAAGTCTGGCGAATTAATTTTGTTTTGTGAAGAAAGTAGAAGTCAGCATACCAATAAAACACTTGCTATTGAAAAGTTATTTGAGCTACTAAAAAACAATTTAGCGGTACCTAAAGAAAGAAAACCTACCAAGCCAAGTAAAGCCAAAAAAGAGAAGCGTTTAAAGGCTAAGAAAATGCAAACTGTAAAAAAAGCCCTTCGGACTAAACCAAAATTAGATTAATTATTTGTTTTAAGTCAAAAAACTTGATTACTTTTGCAGCAATCTTAAAAGGGGTGCTTTTAAGAGAAATAAGTTGAGGTTTTGTACAATATTAAATGATTTTACTCAATTTTTATTTCTTTAAAAAAGGCTGAGATTATACCCATTGAACCTGAGCAGGTAATGCTGCTAAGGGACACCTAAAACGCTATTTTAGGCTGGGCATACTATGTGCACAACGAATTTCACTCCTTTTTATTCGTAACATTAATTACTATTCCGCAAAAGGAGTTATTATGAAAAATAAATTATTATTGCTATTAACGGTTTGGTGTATAACCGCAACAATTTATGCACAAGATCAAACAGATATTTCGAAAGATACCATTAACCTTGATGAGGTTTTGGTAAAAGCCACGAGGGTAGATAAAAATGCACCTTTTACACAAAGCAACATTACTAAAGAAGAGTTAGAAGAACGTAATTTAGGGCAAGACATTCCTTTTTTACTCAATTTTTTGCCAGGGGTAGTGACGACATCAGATGCTGGTGCCGGAATTGGTTATACAGGTATAAGGGTAAGAGGTAGTGATGCTTCTAGAGTTAACGTAACCATTAACGGTATTCCAGTAAATGATAGTGAATCGCACGGTGTATTTTGGGTAAATATGCCAGATTTTGTTAGTAGTACACAAAGCGTGCAATTACAACGTGGCGTAGGAGCCTCTACTAACGGAGCGGCTGCTTTTGGTGCCAGTTTGAGTATGTCTACCAACGGTATAAGAGAAAAAGCTTTCGCTGAGGTAGCCATTTCTGGAGGGTCGTTTAATACTTTAAAGTCAACCTTACAGTTTGGTACTGGAGCACTCAATCTAAATGGTGATTTTAAGGCAGAATTTTCTGGAAGGGTTTCAAAAATTACTTCAGATGGATATATTGATAGAGCATCATCCGACTTAAAATCTTTTTTCTTGTCAGGAAACTTTTACAATGACAATACCCTAATCAAAGTCTTAGCTTTTGGCGGTAAAGAGCGTACTTACCAATCATGGTATGGTATTGATAAGACCACTTTAGAAAACGATAGAACCTACAATCCAGCGGGTGAAATTTATGATGAAAATGGCAATTTAGTAGGGTTTTACGATAATCAAGTAGATGATTATCAGCAAGATCATTACCAATTACATATTAACCATGATTTTGGAAATGAATGGACCGGTAACTTGGCATTTCATTATACCAAAGGAAAAGGGTTTTACGAACAATACGAAAACGATGCCGATTTTTCAATGTACGGCTATACGCCTATTGTTGTAGATGGTGAGTTGATTGAAAGTACAGATCTAACCCAAAGAAAGTGGTTAGATAACGATTTCTATGGTACCACTTTTTCTGTCTTGAAAAATTTTGATCAAGTCCATCTAATCTTGGGCGGAGGTTATAATATTTATGAAGGAGATCATTTTGGTGATGTAATTTGGGCACAGTATGGAAGTGTAGCACCAGAAGACAGGTTTTATGAAAATGAGGCTAGAAAAACCGACTTTAACATATTCGCTAAGGCGGATTATAGTATTAACGATCGTTGGAGTTTATTTGCAGACCTACAATATAGAGGGATTAGCTATACCGTTGAAGGTTTTGATGAAGGCCCTGTAGCATTTAATGTTGATGACGATAATCAATTTTTTAACCCAAAGTTTGGGGTAAATTATTTTTTAGATCGCAGCAATTTTTATTTCTCGTATGCCAAAGCCCATAAAGAACCGAAAAGGGCAGATTATCAAGCTTTTCCAGATGTAAAGCCAGAATCTCTAGATGATTTTGAGTTGGGATGGAAATATGCATCCAATACCATAAAATTAAACACCAATTTATATTATATGTTTTATAGAGATCAGTTGGTTTTAACCGGCCAAATCGATAACGTAGGAAACCCTATTTCTCAAAACATTGGAGAGAGCTATCGCTTAGGCTTAGAAATTGATGCGGCCATAAAAATTGTAGACCGGTTAACGTGGCAACCAAACATGGCTTTAAGTACTAATAAAAATATTGATAAACACTATAAATGGGATGGTATTTTAACAGATTATGGTAATACAGATTTATCTTATTCGCCAAGTGTGGTAGCAGGAAGTAATATTGCTTATGCGCCATTACAAGGGTTAAATATTAGCTTTTTGTCTAAGTATGTTGGCGAGCAATATATGAGTAATATAGAGCACGAAGATTCTAAATTAGACGCCTATTTTGTAAACGATCTAAGTGTTACCTATACCATTAATCCAAATAAATTGTTTAAAACCATTACGTTTTCTGGATTAGTCAATAACCTGTTTAATACCAAATATGTATCAAATGGCTATTTCTATACCTATGATGATGATTGGTCAGACCCCAATAATGTAACCACTATTACAGGAGCGGGCTACTATCCTCAGGCTACAATTAATTTTCTTGTAGGTGTTAATTTAAAATTTTAAGTATAAAAAAAGCCAACTAGTTATGTTTTATTAGTTGGCTTTTTTATTTGTTTCTAGTACGATATTATTTCACTAATTCAAAATTGTCATCTTTCCATTGAGAGATACCACCTTCTAAATCGTAGACCTTTTCAAACCCAGCAGCTTTTAATTTTTGAGCTGCCTTTGCGCTTCTACCACCTTTTTTACAATAAATATATACAGGTTGTTTTTTGTCTAATTTATTTATTTTATTCATAAAGCTATCATCATAAAAATTGATGTTTTTTGCATTTTTGATATAGCCATCTGCAAATTCTTCGGGAGTTCTAACATCAATTAATACAATGCCATTTTGTTTTTGATGTAGTTCTTTAGCTGTAATACTTTCAACAGTTTTATCTCTTTTTTGAGCACAACTGGTGAATATTGTTGAAACCGTAATAAAAGCCAGTAATAGGGTTAATTTTTTCATAAGATTTATTTTAATGTAGTTGGACAAACATATTTTGTTAATGGAATATCCGTTTTTTTGATAGCACCAAATCCGCCCTGCACATCTACAACATTATAGACACCATTGGCTTTAAAAATACTTGCTGCAATTAACGATCTATAACCTCCGGCACAATGTAAATAATAGGTTTTATTAGGATTTATTTCAGAAAAATTTTGATGAATAAAATCTAAAGGAAAATTATCAACACCAACCACATGCTCTGCAGTATATTCTGATGGTTTTCTTACATCTAGTGGATTTTCAATAGTATTACTTTTCATTTTTTGAGTAAACTCCTCCGCAGTAATTGAATGAATGATTTCAACGTCGTTATGGTGATCTATCCAGTTTTTTATACCGCCCAATAAATAGCCCTGTACATTATCATATCCCACTCTAGAAAACCTTGTTACAATTTCTTGAATACGAGTTTCATCCGCGATAAAGATAATTTTCTGTTGAACATCTTTAATTAAAGCTCCTACCCATGGGGCAAATGCACCATCGATACCAATAAACCAAGCATTAGGTACGGTGCCACTTTCAATGACTTCTTTAACAGGTCTTGTATCTATCACCAACACATCTTTTTGTTGACTTAATTCTTTAAATGTATCAGGATCTAGAGGTGTGGTGCCTTGATGTAAAATAGTATCGATATTCGTATTGATAGATTTGTTCATTTTTACATTGGCAGGAAAATATTGAGGCGGAGGCATTAATCCTGTAGTAATTTCTTTGATGAAGGCCTCACGCGTTAAATTGCCCTGTAAAGCATAGTTTACCTTTTTTTGATGACCTAATGTATCAAAGGTTTCTTTACTCATATTTTTACCACAGGCAGAACCGGCACCATGATTAGGGTAGATGATGATATCATCTGGTAATGGCATGATTTTATTTCTTAAAGAGTCGTATAAATGACCGGCTAAATCTTCCTCAGATAGGTCGGATTTTACAGCTAAGTCTGGCCTACCAACATCACCAATAAATAAACAATCACCAGTAAAGATATATGGAGTATTGCCCTTTTCATCAATTAATAGATAAGATGATGATTCCATGGTATGACCTGGTGTATGTAATAGTTGTAAGGTAATATTACCAAGACTGAATTTTTCGCCATCCTTACCATTGTAAATTTCATATTCTGCCGTTGCATTTGGACCAAAAATTATTTTTGCACCTGTTTTTTGAGCCAAATCGTATTGACCTGAAACAAAATCAGCATGGAAATGAGTTAAAAAAATATATTTTATTTTGGCATTATCGGCTTCAGCCATTTCTAGATAAGGCTGGGTCTCTCTTAGCGGGTCTATAATGGCAGCTTCGCCATTAG
>JAUIJW010000050.1 GCA_030431085.1 Bacteroidia bacterium | reverse complement strand
ATGTACTGAAACTCAGGGCCGTGTTTAAATGTGTATAACCCTTCATCTATCGAATCTAATTCAAATTTAAATTTACTTTGTTTATTTAATTGGGCAGAATCAATAACTGTTTCATTCTTAAGAAAGTAAACATAATCGTCTTTAGGGTTTTTAATTTTACCGCTAAAAAATGTTTTCTCATGTTGTTTTTCTGTAACACATGAGAACAATGATAATATCACACCTAGGGCGAAAATTTTTTTGATAGGTGATAAGGAGTAGTTTTGTTTCAAATAAAGCCAATTAAATGTCATATACAAATGTAATTATATGCCTATCGCTTTGTTGTTAATGTGTTGTTAAATATTTTATAGTAATAGGTTAAATAAACACAATAAAATGCTCAGTTACAACGTAGAATTGATCTTAGTATTGTTGATTTTTATTATTTGAATTGCATCTAATTGTTTACTTTTGCAAAAATTTAAACAGTATCAAATTTATCCGTTCAATTCGGTAAACGTATTTTGTTCGATGAGGTGAATACCGTTTTTACTCAAGGCAATTGTTATGGTATTATTGGAGCAAATGGCGCAGGAAAATCGACTTTTTTGAAAATTTTGTCAGGTGAAATAGAACCTACATCGGGTGCTGTATCTTTAGAAAAAGGTAAGAGAATGTCTGTGCTCTCGCAGAATCACTTTGCTTACGATGAGCACCCTGTGCTTGAAACTGTTTTAATGGGGAATCAAGAATTATTTAACTTAAAGAAAGAATTAGATGCCATATATGCAAAGCCTGATTTTTCTGAAGAAGATGGTGTTAAAGCTGGAGAGTTAGGTGTGGTCTTTGAAGAGATGGGCGGTTGGTCTGCAGAAAGTGAAGCAGCTAATTTATTATCTTCTTTAGGTATAAATGAAGAGATGCACTATCAAATCATGAAGGATTTAGATGGTAAAGCAAAAGTACGTGTATTACTGGCACAGGCCCTTTTTGGTAATCCAGATGTATTGATTATGGATGAGCCTACCAATGACCTAGATTTTGAAACCATTTCATGGCTAGAAAACTTTTTAGCCAATTACGATAATACGGTTATCGTAGTTTCACACGATCGTCACTTTTTAGATGCTGTATGTACACATATTTCTGATATAGATTATGGTAAAATCAACCAATATTCAGGGAATTACAGCTTTTGGTATGAATCTAGTCAGTTAGCAGCGAAGCAACGAGCACAACAAAATAAAAAAGCAGAAGAGAAGAAGAAGGAGTTAGAAGAATTTATTCGTCGTTTTTCTGCGAATGTTGCAAAATCTAAACAAGCCACTAGTAGAAAAAAGATGATTGATAAATTGAATATTGAAGATATAAAACCTTCAAGTAGAAGATATCCAGCCATTATTTTTGAGCAAGAAAGAGAAGCCGGAGATCAAATCTTACAAGTTGAAAATTTATCGAAATCTATAGAAGGAGAGTTATTATTTAATGACATAGATATTAACCTTACCAAAGGTGATAAAGTGGTATTACTGTCTAAAAACTCAAGGGCAATGACGGCATTTTATCAGATTATTACAGGTAATGATCAGGCAGATTCTGGAGACTACAAATGGGGTGTTACTACAACACAAGCTTATTTGCCTGTTGAAAATGCAGAGTTTTTTAATAATGATTTAACCTTAGTTGATTGGTTACGTCAATATGCTCAAACCGAAGAAGAGAAAGAAGAGGTTAACTTAAGAGGATTTTTAGGGAAAATGATTTTTTCTGGCGATGAGGCATTAAAAAAATCTAATGTATTGTCTGGTGGAGAAAAGGTAAGATGTATGTTGTCTAGAATGATGATGAAAAGAGCTAATGTATTGTTAATAGATGAGCCAACCAACCATTTAGATCTAGAATCTATTCAAGCTTTTAATAATGCATTAAAAAATTATAAAGGTACTGTGATCTTTTCAACACATGATCATGAATTTGCACAAACCGTTGCCAATAGAATTATTGAAATTACACCAAAAGGTGTTATAGATAAGTACATGACGTTTGATGAATATCTCGATAGTAAAGATGTTAAAGCACTTAGAGATAAAATGTATCAAGGATAAATTAATAAAAGAGGTTGTTTTCAACCTCTTTTTTTTAGCTCCAATGTTTGATTTTTGTAATTTTAAGGATGATGAAAATATTAGACGATAATCAAATAAGAGCGGCAGATCGGGTTACTATCCAAAGTAAAAACATATCCTCATTGGTATTGATGGAGCATGCTGCTGGCCAATGTTTTAATTGGATTATTGCGCACATTAATATTAGCCATACGATTCATGTTTTTTGTGGTAAAGGGAATAATGGTGGCGATGGTTTGGTTATTGCCAGAAAATTATGCGAATATGGTTACAAGAATATTCAGGTGTACTTAATTCATTTTAAGCAGGAGGGTTCGCCTGAATTTAAGGCTAATTTGAAAAGGTTAATTGACTTAGAATTGCTAATTAGGGATATTAATTCTGAGGATGACCATTTTGATTTAAAACCTAATGATTTAGTTATTGATGCAATTTTTGGTACAGGTTTACAAAGACCAGTTCAAGGTTTGGCAAGGTATGTTATTCAGAGCATAAATGAGGCACATGCTAAGGTGGTTGCCGTCGATTTACCCAGCGGTTTATTTTGTTCAAAACACAATCAAATAGCAGACAGTATCATACAAGCAGAACATTCACTTACATTTCAGGTGCCTAAACTTTGTATGTTTTTACCTCAGAATAAAAACCATTCTAAAAATTGGCATATTCTTGATATTGGGCTAGATCAAGATTTTATTGATGAAATACACTCTCAATACTTTATGACCGATCTAAATTTGGTTAAAAAAATATATCGAAAAAGAGAGAAATTTTCGCATAAAGGAAATTTTGGGCATAGCTTAATTATTGGAGGAAGCTATGGAAAAATGGGTGCAGTACATCTTTCGGCGAAAGCCTCATTAAAAATAGGTAGTGGTTTAACAACCGTTTTAGCACCGCAATGTGGCTATGATATATTGCAAACCAATTTACCTGAAGCGATGTTAGAAACAGATGATTATGAGCGGGTAATAAGATTTAAATGTCAAGTAAATCCTGATGTCATTGGTATTGGTATGGGGTTGGGTACAGCTACAGATACCGCTAAGGGTATGATTAATTTTATAGCACAGAATAGCAAACAATTGGTGTTGGATGCAGACGCGCTCAACATCTTGTCTCAGCATAAGGAGGTATGCTCTAAATTGCCTAATGATACTGTGTTAACACCCCATCCTAAGGAGTTTGAAAGACTTGTAGGGCCCTGGACAGATGATTATCATAAACTTGAAAAAGCGAAAGAACTAACGTTAAAGTTCTCAATAATACTTGTGCTAAAAGGCTATCATACGATGGTGGTGTATAAAGGAATGGTATATTTTAACACGACTGGCAATGCAGGATTAGCGACCGCCGGGAGCGGTGATGTTTTAACGGGTTATATTACTGGATTAATTGCACAACAGTACCAGCCCTTACAGGCTTGTATATTGGGTGTTTACTTACATGGTTTAAGTGCAGATTTAGGCGTTCAATCTAAAGAATCGGAAGAAAGTTTTATGGCTTCAGATAATTTTAAATATATTGGTTTAGCTATAAAGAAACTAATCTAAAGTTGGCATTAAATTTGTGGGATGATAAGTATGAGATATTTCGGTAAAATATGGCTTTTATTAATTATAGGAGTTGTATTTATAATGTCTTGTCACACCAACAGGCCTATTGCTAAATCTGGAGATGCTGCAGTATTTAATAATGACGCCAAAGTAGATACCATTAGAATAGCTAATGAAGAGCTTGAATATGAGTTGATTATCCTTGATGTGGGTTTCGAATCTTGGCTTATTACCCAAAGACCAATTAGTTATTACAATAATGAAACTTTAAGGTTTAAAAATTACCAATATGTAGTAGAGTGGAACATAAGGGCAACTACCCCAGGTCGTTACGATTCTAGTTTGTATGAGGTTGTGATTAATTATGATCCAAGCATAGATTATGGCAAAGAACTCAATTATAAATTATACCAATACTTTCAATTTTTTCAGCAAAAATACAATCAACGTCTTCTTTAAATTATACTGGTAAAATAATTCAGCAACTTTATCGTTAAATGGTTACAAAATTAACCAACAATGAAGCAACTTATTTATGTCATGGTTTTGATAGGGATGTTGACCTCTTGCGGATCGACTAGCTCATCAAAAAAATCAAAGAATAATAAGAATACTACCAATATTAGTACACCAGCAAAATCTACGAGTACAGAAAAAATTGTGATCACCAATAACGATAATTTTACCGTGACATTTCAGGATAAGGGTTTTTATGATTGGTTGCAAAAGCAACCTTCTAAAAATAAGTTCTTAAGAAGTACACTAGAAATAGCCAATTTACAATATGTTACAGAGTGGAATAGAAGAGTTGATTTGCCAGATCAGTACGATAAGAACTTATATACCCAAAAAATTCATTATAAAATCTATCCCAAGAAACACTACGGATTAGATACCAACTATGAGTTGTATATGTACTTTAAATTTTTTGAACAAAAGCATGAAAATCTTTTAAGTCAAAACTAAATTTTTTTCATATCTATAAGTATAGAAAAAGTTTTATTAATATCATCTTCTCGCACCACTAAAGTCATTTCATGAGTGGTTGAAATAATTTCTTGTACTGGTATATTGGCCCATGCCAACTGTTTTAAAATAAAGTAGTATATGCCAGATTGTTCTAAATTTGTTTTAGGTAATTTAATGGTGATAGAGGCTAGCTTAGCCATGGAATGGATTAGAATTTCATCAGAAAAATAAGTGTCAATTTTAGGCTGTAAATTAGCGCTTACCACAATATTGGTTTCAAAAATACCTTGAGATACGGTAAAGAATGATTCTCTATTTTTACCCAATTCACCAAACAACAATGAAATTTGTTTATAAAGAGTATTAGAGTTTTTAAATGTATAATCAGAAAGGTCTGATCTTACGATAAAATCACTTAACTTTAATGAAAATGATTTAATATGTTTTCGGACTTGTAAAATTTTTATTGGAGATAATCTATTGATAGCCATCATTATGGCGCCATCCTTAACTTCTTTGCCTAGCAATTGTTCAACTTCGGGTTTAATGATTCGGGCCAATGAAGAAACATTAATTAGTTTTTCTTGCATAGCTTCCTCTATAAATGGTGTTTTATGAATTATCGATTCTACGGTTTCTTGAATTGTTTTCATTGTTAAAATTTAAACAAAATGTAATAATGTGTAAATATATTTTAAAAATTATAAAATAAAAGGAAATAGTCAAATATTTGCAGCAAAATTATAATGTTAAAACCATGTTAGTATTAAAGTTTGGCGGTACCTCGGTTGGTTCTGTAGAAAACCTAAAAAAGGTTGCTCAAATTGTTGAGAGTTTTGATGAACCCAAGTTGGTTGTATTATCGGCCATGTCTGGTGTGACAAATACGCTTCAAAAAATTTCTAATTTACTTAAAAGTAATCAAGTGCTTGAAGCTCATGAAGAGATGGATCTGCTTCATCAGAAATACAAAAAAGTAGCTCAAGAACTGTTTGATACTAACAATAGTTTTTATGATGCTAATGTCATGATAAACTACAATATGAATTTATTGTATGAATATAAAGAAACTGATTTTACAGACGGAATTGAAAAGTTAATTTTAGCGCAAGGTGAAATTGTCTCCACCAACTTATTTCAATTATTACTTCAGGAAAGAGAATCTAGTTCAACGTTGATTTCGGCCTTAGATTTTATGCAGATTGATAAAAATAAAGAGCCGCAATTAGATGTTATCCAAGGTAGATTAGAGAAAATTATTAGCAATTATAAGAAAGAAAGTACTTTTATTACTCAAGGTTTTATATGTAGAAATATAGCCAATCAAGTTGATAATCTACAAAGAGGAGGTAGCGATTATACCGCATCTATTATTGGAGCTGTGTTGAATGCCAAAGAAATTCAAATTTGGACAGATATTGATGGCATGCATAATAACGATCCCAGATATGTGGATAATACCTTTTCAATTGAAGAAATATCTTTTGACGAAGCTGCAGAGTTGGCTTATTTTGGAGCCAAAATTTTACATCCACAAAGTATTATTCCTGCAAAAGAAAGAAACATACCCGTGCTGCTAAAGAATACGTTTAAACCAGACGCTAAGGGAACGCTTATTCACAATGCTGCTAAAACAAACGCCATAAGAGCAATTGCGGCGAAAGATAATATTACAGCGATTAAGATAAAATCTTATAGAATGTTAATGGCTTATGGTTTTTTAAATAAAATATTTGAAGTTTTTGAGCAGCACCAAACGGCCATTGATATGATTACAACGTCTGAAGTTGCTGTTTCATTGACCATTGATAATACTACTAAATTAAATCAAATAGTTAGTGATCTTGAAGGGTTTGGAAGTATTGAAGTGGATAGTGATTTGAGCATTATTTGTATCGCTGGAGATATTGCTCAAAATAAAAAAGGAATTACCGCTAAAATATTTAGTAGTTTACAAGACATTCCTATCAGGATGATTTCCTACGGAGGTAGTAATTATAACCTTTCTTTTTTAGTGAAAACTTCAGATAAAGTATCAGTACTTAATTTATTAAACCAAGGGTTGTTTTTAAATACCACTGTGGCGTCAGCATAAAACAATTAAAAAAAAAGGAACTTTAAAGTTCCTTTTTTTTATAAGTTAATTTCAATTTGATTTTTAAGTATATCCTCAATCGTTTCTCTTTGTCTAATCAAGTAATCATTACCATCATAAATCATGACTTCGGCAGGTTTAAATCTAGAATTATAATTAGAGGCCATAGAAAAGCAATAAGCGCCTGCATTGCTAAATGATAATATATCGCCTTCACTTATTTCCGAAATTGGTCGATCTTTAGCAAACGTGTCATTCTCGCAGATGTAACCTACAACTTCATAATTTTGAATAGCCCCATTGGGGTTAGAGATGTTTTCAATATGATGATAAGCATTGTAATACATAGGCCTTATCAAATGATTTAAGCCTGCATCAATACCGGCAAACGTAATAGAACTTGTAGATTTAACCACATTAACACGGGCTAGAAATTTACCAGATTCACTTACTAAGAATTTACCAGGCTCAAAAATCATAGTTAGTTCTTTACCGTAAGATTGGCAGAACTGATTAAATCTTTGCGTTAACTGATCTGCAAAATATTCAATATCTGTGGTAGGGTCTCCTTCTTTGTATGCAACTTTAAATCCTCCACCAAAATCTATAAAATCAATATTTTTAAACTTTTTCGCAACTTCAAAAAGCACTTCGGCACCTTTTAAAAATACTTCAGGATCTAGAATGTCAGACCCGGTATGCATATGCACGCCATTAATTATTAGGTTTTTAGAAGTTGAAATTTTAATGACTTCATCTAGTTTATCTGTCAGGATTCCAAATTTTGAACCCGAATGTCCAACAGAAATTTTTTGATTACCACCCGCTTTAATATTTGGGTTAATCCTAATACTTACTGGAATATTCGAATAATGATCTCCAAACTGAGCTAGCAATGATAAATTATCCACAGTAATTTTTACACCAAGATCTACAGCTTTTTTAACTTCTTTAAAAGATACACCACTTGGGGTATAAGAAATATTGTTTGGAGTAAATCCTGCAGTTAAAGCCGTTTGAACTTCTTGTATAGATACACAGTCAACACAAGAACCAACAGATTTTAAAACTTTTAAAATATTAATATTAGAAAGCGCTTTCATGGCATAATTGATTCTTAGCGCGGGCGCATTTCTAAATGCATTTTCTAGTCTTTGATATTGTGCTACAATTTTATTAGCATCATAAACATATAACGGGCAGCCGTACTCTTGAGCTAGGGCTGATAATTTCTCATTGTTTAGCATAGGGTTTAAGCGTATTTTTGTGCAGTTAGTGAAGCAATTTCTACAATAACCTGAGTAGCTTTTTGCATCGATTCAACAGGTACATATTCGTATCTACCATGAAAATTATGGCCACCTGCAAAAATATTTGGGCAGGGAAGGCCTTTATACGAGAGTTGAGAACCATCTGTACCACCTCGTATGGCCTTAATAAGTGGCTTAATGCCTAAGCTATTCATGGCCTCTTCTGCAATATCAACAATATGTTTGACTGGCTCAATCTTTTCTTTCATGTTAAAATATTGATCATTCAGATCAACTTCTATCAAATCTTTACCATGTTTTTTATTTAAGGTTTTTGCGATGTCTTTAAAAGTTTCTTTTCTGTTTAAAAACTTTTGCAGGTCATGATCTCGAATAATATACTCTAATGTAGTTTTTTCTACTTCGCCATGCATGTGATGTAAGTGAAAAAAACCTTCATAGCCTTCTGTTTTTTCTGGCACTTCTTGAGCAGGTAATGCATTGATAAACTCTGATGCAATGGTCATTGAATTGATTAATTTGCCTTTCGCATAGCCAGGATGAACAATTTTACCTTTAATATTTACTGTAGCCGCCGCAGCATTAAAATTTTCGTATTCTAATTCACCAATCGTACTGCCATCCATGGTATAGGCCCATTCGGCATTAAATTTATCAACATCAAAACGATGGGCACCTTTGCCCACTTCTTCATCTGGTGTAAACCCAACTCTTATATCTCCATGTTTTATTTCTGGATGATTTATAAGATACTCCATAGCCGTTATAATTTCTGCAACACCAGCTTTATCATCTGCTCCAAGCAAGGTGGTACCATCTGTAGTAATTAATGTTTGCCCTTTGTATTGTAATAAGTCTTCAAACTCTCGCGGTGACAAGATGATGTTTTCATTTGGGTTTAGCACAATATCTTTGCCATCATAGTTGGTGTGAATTTGTGGATTTACGTTAGTGCCAGTAAAATCTGGACTGGTATCAAAATGAGCAATAAAACCTATGGTTGGCACTTTATAATCTAAATTACTTGGTAATGTGGCCATGATGTAGGCATTCTTATCTATACTAACATCTTGCATTCCAATTGATTTTAATTCTTCTACTAGTAAGTTGGCCAGTTGCCATTGCTTTTCTGTACTAGGGAATTCAGGATTTTTAGGATCAGATTGAGTGTCAATCTTTACATAGCGAATAAATCTTTCAACAAGTTTTTCCATCATCAAAAATTTTGTCAAAAGTAAAGTATTGCAGCAATGTTTAAAAGAAAATTGTAATTATAAATAAAAAGGGATAAAAATGTTATGAATTAAACTCAAAAAAAAAAGAGGGGTAATCTTACCCCTCTTTTTTTGAATATTTAAAATGGCCTAATCAGCCACACTGGTGCAAATATCAGCCTGTGCTGATATCCAAATTAATTGATCGTTACCATTTGTAGGGCCTTCCCACGGAATAGTTACCGTGTGCGTAGTTTTTCCTATACCATCGAAAGATTCTATTATAAAATTATCGTCATTTAAATTATTATTTATAGTTCCGTCTGTATTAATAGGAGTTTGTTCTAGTCCAACGTATAAATCGATACCTGTTAATAAATAACCTGGCTTAGTGCTGTATACAACAGTTAATTCAGAGCCATCATCAGAAAGTTCAATATCTACTTGTGCAACACTTAAATGACCACTTTCTATCTTGCAATCATCAGGGTTTGCAAATAAGGGTAAATCTGTACTATAGTTGATACTATTTAACCAATGGTAAGAATACTTCGTAGCCCATGCCACTCTATTGTCATCGTTATCTGTATATTCATAACAAACAGAATTTTCTGGTTTACGCATTTTATAAGAAGCAGCTGTCATGCATTTATTTTCAACACATTCTTCTTCACAATAGGTAATGTACCATCCCCAACGGTTACCAGGGAACTCATCATCTCCTTTAGCCCATGCAGTTTCAGAACTAGTTGCTTCTCCGTTTATATATTCTTTTACAACACCATGTGCAGCAACCACAAAGCACCCAGAAGCGTCTTTATTAATTTGGTTTAATGGAATTGTAAATGTGTATTCATTAACTTTCTCATGATCACCATGATAAGGAAAGTTACCTATTTTAGGGTTTCCACCACCATTTAACGGTAAATTATTGTATGAACCCACATATAAATGGGATTCGGTTAAAAACCAATTACCATCAGTTTTGTAGGTTACATATAAGTTAGAGTCGTCGTTAGAAACTAAAAGGGTGCCTACATTTATATGCTGACCAGCAAATAAGGTTTTAGCTAAGCCTTCTCCACATTTAGTGTTTTCAATTTCATCTAAGCTTAATGTTGTAGGATTTAATTTAACTTGACTTTTTTTATTAATAGAGATTTCATTTTCGCTTGATGTTGTTTCTAAACTGTTTGGTTCTTGAGATTGATTACAGCCAACGGCTATTACCAAAATGCCTAAAAAGATTAGGAGTGTAATTTTTTTCATAACATGAGAGGTTTAAGTTAAAAATATCACAAATATCACAAAAATATATAACTTATTTTAAAAATTTGACATTCTCAAAAAAAGCTAAGGCCGCACAAACCCGTTCATCAATAAAATCATCTCCATAGATTTTGGCTTTGAAATTAAAATATTCATCGGATTTGGTTTTTGCATACACCTGAAGTAAATGATAAGTGTAATTACCAGATTGGCCTTGTGAAAGATTGTAATATGCTGGATGTGATTTAAATTCTGCTAGGCCAGATTTTACCGTTGTCAATTTGTCGTTGTTTTTTAATAAATCCTTTATGGTAACCTCCAAATTTTTATCGACTATTAATTCACCTTGATGCCAAGAGATTTCTACAATATAAGATTCTGTAAGTTGCTTGGTAGTATCTGCAGCATTTAAATCAGATTGATACTCATCAAAATATAAATTAGTTTTCCACCTTTTGGGTACGTCTATTTCAAAATGTTTTAATACATCTACCATGTTTTTGGTATCGCCAAATTGGATAGATGCTTTGCAATTGAAATTATTTTTTACAGAATTTTGATTACAACTGATTAAAAAAATAGATATTAAAACGAATATATATGTTATTATTGACTTCATAAAAGAATAATAGAATTGATAGTTTTTTATTGAAGAGTGAGTTTGGCTATTTTTTCATGGCCAGATAACCATGCTGAATTTTTGTTGATAAACCTAATAGAATAAAAACCATGGTTACTTATTTTTTGCCAATGTACACCGGCGTTTGAAGAATAGTAGATACCTTGAGTAGATACGGCTATTAATTGTTGACCATTTGTATTAGGAATGTATTTTACTGAGCTTATGTATCCAGGTTGGTTATCGTCTGATACCAGTTGCCATGATTTACCTCCATTTTTGGTGAGGGCTTTAGCATTTTGAGTTTTCGATTTGTTATTCCAATCTCCACCCATAATAATTCCTTCTTTATCATTATAAAAATCAACTGTGTATATGCCTGTCATGGTATCGCCTTGAGCCATTGGTGTATCATACACTTGCCAAGATTTACCGTAATTTTCACTTTTATAAACGCGAGACTTTTTTCCACCACTTACCATCCAAACAGTACTGTTATAGGTCGCTAAATTACCATTGCTGGCTGCAAAGGCGGCTTCACCTTCGAAGGTTTTAGGTAGTGTTTTACAATTAAGTTTTTGCCATGTATGACCTCCATCTATTGTAGTAATAACAGAAAAGCAATTTTCTGTTGGATCTCCCATAGCAATACCATGTTGTTGATCAAAAAATGTCATGGCATCATAAAATACTTTATCATGCTGTTCTTGATACACAAGTTTTGGTGTACCAAGCGTTTCTTGATAGGGATTAACTTGATATAGTAAGGCTGGGTTTTCAATACTTAGCAAATAAACATATTGGCCGTTAAAGGCAATAGATCTAAAAAAAACTGGTTTACCTTGATGCTGAATAGAATCAATGCTTATTTCATTGTTTTTTATACGTCCAAATTTCCCATGCGACCCTGCAAACCATATGGTTTCGTTATCGACAACATCAATTGCTCTAATGCTTATTCCTTTTAGGGAAAATTCTTCAATTGTAATTTTAGGCGCTTTAATGCTTTGCGACCACATGAAGTTTAAAGATAGTAAACAAAGCAGTAAGTTGATTTTATGCATTTTAATTTTTTGATTTGCTAAAATAATAGATTTTAAAAAATAAACTACATTTATGCTAATAATCAAATTCTATGAAGGCATTAGTAATTTCTGGGGGTGGTAGTAAAGGAGCTTTTGCTGGAGGTGTAGCAGAATACCTGATAAAAGAAAAATCTAAAGACTACGATTTATTTC
>JAUIJW010000049.1 GCA_030431085.1 Bacteroidia bacterium | reverse complement strand
AATAATGCTTTTTCTCTACCCACAACTACTAAAAAATTATCTTGGTCAAAATACCCTAAATCTCCCGTATGTAACCAGCCATTTTTTAAAGTCTCTTCGGTAGCTTCTTGATTCTTGTAGTAACCTTTCATTACATTATCCCCTTTAATGGTAATTTCTCCCTTTTGACCATGGGGTAAAGTATTGCCATTTTCGTCGCAAATTTTACACTCTATATTCTTTAGGATTTTACCTGAGGTACCCATTTTATGAGCATAGGGTGTATTTGTGGATATGATTGGCGATGCTTCTGTAAGTCCATAACCTTGGTAAACAGGCACTCCTATAGCTCTAAAAAATTGCTGTTGTTTAATGTCTAGTAGGGCACCGCCGCCTACAAAAAACTCGATATTTTTACCGAAAATGGTTCTTAATTTTTTAAAAATCATTGTTTCTGCAATAAAATAAGGTAGCACAGTTTTAATATAGGTCGAAGCAGAGGGTTTATCAAATCCATTACCATTCCGTTCAATGGCTGCTTTAAGACCTTTGTTAAAAATACGTTCAATAAATTTTCCTTTAGACTTAATACCCTCTCTAAATTTATGGATAAAGTTACTGGTAAGTGCAGGTACCGTAAGTAAAAAATTTGGATTGGCTTCTAATAAGTTAATCGGTATGTTTTTTAAGGCGTTCATGCCTCCGCCACGAGCATCGACAAAGTGAATCGATAATCCTTTAACTAAAGCGGTATAAATTCCAACGGTATGTGCAAAAGAATGATCTGTAGGTAAAATTAACAAAGTGCTAATGTGTTCTCTAATTTTAAAGGTATTGACTGCTTCATTGCTATTAGAATAGTAATTAAGATGTGTAAGCATAATACCTTTGGGGTTACCAGTGGTACCAGATGTATAAGAAATAGTCACAACATCATCTTCTTTAATCTGATCTTGTAAATTCTCAATGCGTTGTTGGTTTTTGGTAAATTGATCTTGACCAGATTGGTGAAGATTATCAATATAAAGCAGTTTATTTTCGTCAAACTGGTATTGCTGACAGATACGTTTTATTTTATTTGAGGGTTGATCTAAAACAACAAGTTGTAATGTTTTATTTTGATAAGTGTTCCAATGACTAATTACTTTTTCTAGAGTGTTTTCTGATAGGATTAACATTTTGGCATCAGAGTGATTCACTCTAAATGAGACTTCTTCAGGTAAAAGTTTAATGGATAGGGGCACTGATATAGCGCCGGTATAGAGGGCTGCAAATTCAGATAAAATCCAATTGGTTTTTGCTTCAGAAAGAATGGCTATTTTGTCTTTATACCCCATGCCTAGATCTATAAACGCACTAGCTAAATACATAGACTTTTGTTTGGCTTCACCAAAAGAGGTACGTTGCCAACCTGTATCGTTTTTGTCGCTCAAATAAGGTTTGTTGGTAAATTTATCTGCCGCCGTATTGAGTAAATTAAAAACAGTTCTTTTCGCCATCATTATTTAAAGTTTACACAAAAATACATTTTTTATTGAAGTCGTATTTTTGGATAATAATTAATTAAATTTGATTTAAAATTGATGATGAAAGCCTATCAAAATAGTATAAAATTACCACCTTACTCCAGAGGGTTTCATTTGATAACATCTCGAGTGTTAAAAGCCTTGCCTGAAGTTGAATCTATACGAATTGGATTTTTACAGGTGTTCATTAAACATACTTCTGCTAGCTTAACCTTAAATGAAAATGCAGATCCTACGGTAAGGCAAGATTTTGAAAGCCATTTTAACAGAATGATTCCGGAAAACGCACCCTATTACCAACATACTTATGAAGGGACAGACGATATGCCAGCACATT
This sequence comes from Bacteroidia bacterium, assembly GCA_030431085.1. Lineage (GTDB taxonomy): Bacteria > Bacteroidota > Bacteroidia > Flavobacteriales > Flavobacteriaceae > Lutimonas. Next base: position 10,626 of record JAUIJW010000049.1, on the reverse strand, counting down.
TAAAAAATGCAGTCTTAGGAAGCACCGTACAAATACCTATAACCAACGGTAAGCCTAATTTGGGAATTTGGCAGGGTATTTATTTATGCGAGCACAGAAACTTTGCAGGCTCTAGAACTCTTGTAATTACGGCTTTAGGGGATTAGTTTTTGACTCGACTACCTTTTTTATGATGGTTTCAACACCTAACTCATCGTTACTTTTGGTCATATAATTAGCTGTTTTTTTAACATTTTCATGTGCGTTTTGCATGGCATAACTATAGTCTGCTAAGGCTAGCATTTCAAGATCATTGTTATAGTCGCCAAAAACCATTGTTTCTTTTTTAGAAATGTCTAGTTCTTTTTGTAAAGATTCTAAAGCAAACCCCTTATTGGCATTAAGATGAGATATATCTAGCCAGTTTTTTCCAGAAATTTTTATTTGCAGCTTGTCTTCAAGCTGTTTTACGTGTGGGTAAATATATTTTTCAGAATCTTCAAAATGATAAATGGCCAGTTTAAAGAAACGATCCTGATCTACAGCCATCAAATCATCTACCAATTCATGATTAGAATAATACTCGGCAAACATATCAATGAATTGTTGGTCTTTAGTTTCAATATAAGCACTTTTTTTGCCACAAAGTACTGTATAAACATTATCAATTTTTCTTAATAATGGGATGATATTGCGAATAGAAACTAGCTCTAATGGTGTTAACAAAAGTTCACGGTTTCCTCTAGTAGCAAATCCTCCATTTTCTGCAATGATGGTGATATGGTCTTTGATAGGGGCTAATTTATGACTAATACTGTGGTGCTGTCTGCCACTTGCTGCTACAAAATGGATATCATTTTGTTGTAAAGCCTTAAATAACTCGAAAAATTCATCACTTACTAAACCTTTGGAATTTAACAAAGTACCATCCATATCAGATACTATAAGTTTGACATTAGAATAATCCATATATCGTATTTAATTTACAAAAGTATAATTATAGTAGAACTAACATATTAAATTGCGGTTATTTTTATCTTTACCGAAAAAAATAGAATAATGAATTTGCCAAAATTTTTATTAGGAGATAATACAGACCATCCAGACGATATTTATGTAGTTCATACAGAATATCCTCAATTTATAATTAACTTGGTTAATGATGACATTGAATGGTTTGATGACATTCAAGGCGATGAGGCAGAATTGGCTAATGAGGTAGCCAAATTAATTGATGAGGCCAGTACATTTTATGATCGTGAAATGGAACGTTATACAGATTAGTTATTTGGCAGACTTTACCAATTCTAATTGATCTAGGCTACTTTTGGCAGTAAAAATACCATAGTTAATCGTGGCTGTATTCTTTTCAATTTTTTCAATAGTACCTTTAGATTTACTATCAATTAATCTTACTTTATCATTTATTTTAAAGGTATAGTTGGCTTTAGTAAGTGCTTCTTTTTTAGCTTTTTCTTGTTTAACTTCGCGTACTTTAACGACTTCTTTTAAGATTTCTTTTTCAGCGGCTTTAAGCTTTTCTTCTTTCTGTTTTTGAATTTTCCTTAATTCTTGATTGATGATTTTTCGTTCTCTTTTAGAAATAGGTTTGTTTGGAGTTGAATTAGAGCCAGATGTTGTCTTCGAGATTTTATCCTTTTTTAATTGATCATGTTTAGATTTTTCTATAGTTACCCACTTTTTTAACTCCTCATTAAGTTGTTTTTTATTGTTGGTTTGGAAGTATTTATGGAGTAATTCATTAAACTTTCTACCATATGATAGCATTTTTTGATTATTATCGTATAGTTCTTGAAAGCTATCGATTTTGTGTTTTATGGTATCGTTTTTCTTTAACAGTTCATTAGATTTTTTTTCGGCTATATTTTTTTCCAGCTTTAAATCATCCATGGCCTTTTGAAGTGCATGTCGTTCTGTTTGGAGTTTGGCTATGGTTTTGTCTAATCTAATTTTTTCACGTTCAACTTTTTTCTTTGCTCTATTGATTAAACGGTACGGGATACCATTTTTTTTGGCTACCTCAAAAGTAAAGGAGCTTCCGGCTTGACCGATATGGAGTTTAAATTTTGGGTTAAGTGATTGGCTATCAAATTGCATGTTCGCATTGGTGACATTTTCTAGCTCACTAGCCAAAACTTTTAGGTTGGCATAATGTGTGGTAATGATGCCATAAGCACCTTTTTCATAGAATTCTTCTAGAAAAATCTCCGCTAAAGCTCCACCTAGCTCAGGATCACTACCGGTACCAAACTCATCAATTAAAAAGAGGGTATTTTCATTACATTTCTGTAAAAAATAACGCATATTTTTGAGTCTATAACTATAGGTGCTTAATTGATTTTCAATAGATTGATTGTCGCCAATATCACTCAAAATATTATTAAAAATACTAACCTCACTTTTTTCATGAACAGGGATAAGGATACCACTTTGTAGCATGACTTGTAGTAACCCAACAGTTTTTAAGGTAATACTTTTGCCCCCTGCATTAGGTCCAGAAATAACAATAATTTGCTGTGTTTTGTTTAATTCTAGAGTTTGAGGTATGGTGTCTCTCTGCTTTGATTGGTTTTCTTCCCATAAAATGGGATGGTAAGCATTTTTAAGATAAATCTTTTGTGTTTTACTAATTTTAGGTAAACACGCTTTTATATGTTGTGCATATTTCGCCCTAGCCCCAATTGTATCTAAATGAGTGAGATAGGTTTGGTATTGCTTGAGCGTTGTTTTAAATGGTCTAAGCTGATTGGTTAATGTCTTTAAAATTTTAACAACCTCTTCTTGTTCTTCGTACTGAAGATTTTGCAACTCTCTATGATATTGAAGGGTAGATTCTGGTGCAATGTAGACAATACTTCCTGTTTTAGAATTGCCTAAAATAGAACCTTTTACTTTTTTACGGTACATGGCTTGAACGGCCAAAACTCTTTGATGATCAATAACAGATTCTCTAATTTCATCTAAGTAACCTGCACTGGCATATCTGCTTAGGGCAGATGTAAAGCTTGCACCAATTTTTCCGCGTACAAGATTTATATCTTTTCGGATATTTTTTAATATAGGAGATGCTTTATCTAAAACCTCACCATGTTTAGAAACAACGGCATCAATATTAGAAATAATCTCTTGATGTATAATAATAGGCTCTGATTGACGATGTAATTGAGGGTAATATTCTTTAAATTTCTTTAAAAAAGCAATCAGTTCTTTTATAGTTTTAGCAATATTTATAATCTTTAAAAAGGCCGTAGCTTCTAAAAAACTGTCTTCTATTCCTAATAAATGTAGCTCATCGTTAATAGCATCAAAATAATGTGGAGGTATTCTGTTTTCATTTTCAAATGATGCCAAATATTCATTAACTTGATATAATTCTTCTTTTAATTGTATAGAATTTGGAATAGGCTGAAGCCGAGGTACAACTTCTCTTCCCAGATCAGAGATACAGTATTCAGCTATCTTTTTTAAGATAGTTTGAAATTCTAAATCCTTTAAAGTTCTTTCAGAAATGTTTTGTTTCAAAATAGATTAATTCTTTGGCAAAATTAATTAATTAAATATTATACAAAACACTTAATTTTACTTGGATTAATTTTATTTGAATAATCCATGAATGTAAAAATAGAACCAAGTTGGTATAAAGTATTACAACAAGAATTTGAAAAAGACTATTTTAAAACTCTCACTAATTTTGTTAAGGCAGAATATACCAACCATGTTTGCTACCCACCAGGAAAACAGATTTTTAGCGCTTTTGATTTTTGCCCTTTTAGGGATGTAGATGTTGTAATTATTGGACAAGATCCATACCATGGTCCAGGACAAGCCAATGGGCTTTGTTTTTCAGTTCATGATCATATTTCTCATCCACCATCACTCATCAATATCTTTAAGGAGCTTACAAGCGATTTACAGATAAACTATCCTAAAAGTGGTAACCTAGAACGGTGGGCTAAGCAAGGTGTACTTTTATTAAATGCAACGCTAAGTGTAAGAGCTCATACGGCCGGGAGCCATCAAAAACAAGGATGGGAAAGGTTTACAGATACAGTTATTAAAACCATTAGTGATCAAAAAGAAGGTGTTATATTTTTATTATGGGGAGGCTATGCCAAACAAAAACAGAAATTAATTGATACGAAGAAACATCATATTTTAACTTCTGGGCATCCGTCGCCATTAAGTGCAAATAGAGGGTATTGGTTTGGTAATAAGCATTTTAGTTTAACTAACACCTTGCTTGAACAACAAGGAAAACCTCCAATAGAATGGTAATTTATAAATGAAAAGATACACCAATGAGTGGCCCAAAAGTAGAAACTTCTGTATTGAGTGTCTCTGCTCCAGAGCCATTCTCTCTTTGGTAATGAAATGTTTTGTATCCTGCGGTAACAGATAACAATTTTGATATTCTAAAGGTGTTGGCATAGAATAAGTCGTAATAGATTTTAGAAGAGTTGCCAATTCCAAATCCTCCAAAATTAGACGATAAGTATAGGTTTACGGTTTTACTTAGAATGATATTGAAATTGACACCCACCACTAAATCAGTCCAATTTTGTTGTTGGCTTAATGCGATTGGAGGGATAGGTAAATCATCAGAAATAGTCAATTTAAGATCTATATTATTGCTCCAGTAAATCATACCTAAAGTAGTTTCCATCGACCAGCCTTTGATAATGCCATCATCTTCATTTGTTCTATCTATGGCTAAATAACCTATTTTATTATCCCAAATAAGTTGTATAATATCCAGATCTAGATGGGTTGAAAATATGGGCTCAGTCACCTGTAAATTGGCATATGTAAAATTAGAATGTAAGAACCATTTTTTATATCTGACCTGTGCAGCTATTTGAAAGCCTAGGTTAGTGATAGAAGAAAGATCATTGAAGGATTGCCTTATTTTTTCACCACCCACATCTGTTGCCATTCCTGCTAGCCATCCATAAGGTGAAATTTTAAATTCAAAATCCTCATGATTACTTTCATTTTTAGTTTTCACACTATCCTTTGATTGCGCATTTACGGTCAAACAAAGTAAAAAAATCAAGCCGTATGTTAGCTGCTTAGATAAAGACATATTAAAACAATTATTTAGTCTTGTAAAGGTATATTTTTTTAAATAGCTAATAGACATTTTAAAAGTTTTTACACAGATAAAATAGAGGCCTTTTTACCTGGAGAATGCACTCCCATAATAGTTGGTCTAAAAGAAATGTGCCCAATAATTGAGGTCTAGATAATAAGTACAAAAGAATATGCGTCCAGATAATATTTGTTTATATGATAGTTCTTTACGTCTAATATTTAATAGCCATATTATTAGTAATTTAACGTTTATTTTCAGTTCTTATATTATCATTAAACCAATCAACACACCATTAAAAAAACAGCAATTATTTATTTAATCGTAATATATTTTGCGAAGTTTATATTGTTTTGTTCATATCTGTTTGATAATGGTAGCTAATAGGTGAAATTTTATAAGAATACATAGAATAAATTCTAATTTGTATTTTTAACAGCTTGTAACTAAATTTTAAAGTAAGATATTGATGTGTAAACAGACTATACTAACTATTTTTAAAGCACTTATCATAAGTTTATTGATTTTCACTTCGTGTAATATTAAAGATAAAAAATCTACTATTGATTTTGCTTCCCTTTCTGATGAAGAAAAAAGAATGCCTAAAAATGCTATGGCGGCAATGCAAGTGGCAGAAGGTTTAAAGATGAATCTTTTTGCATCCGAACCTATGATTGCCAATCCTACAAACATGGCTGTTGATGCCAAAGGAAGGGTATGGATTTGTGAAGGGCGCAATTATAGATTGTTTGCAAATCCAGATAATCCTTATGAAAAAAAAGGTGATCGAATTGTTATTTTAGAAGATACCAATCATGATGGTGTAGCTGATGATTTAAAAGTATTTTATCAAGGAGAAGACATCAATTCAGCCTTAGGGATTGTAGTGTTGGGTAACAAGGTTATTGTTTCTGTAAGTCCGGATATTTTTGTATTTACAGATAACAACGGAGATGATATTCCAGATTCAAAAGACTTTTTTATTTATATGTCTAATCATTTGGTCTCAATGATTCAATACTTTTTTTACTCAGTTGTATTCTGCTTTTTTTAGTGTGTTTTTTAAGGCCCATTTCGTTAAACTAAGAGTTGAATCGATTGAAATCGTTTTATATAGATTAAAAAACCTTATCAATATTTTAATTATGGCAATGCAGGGCAGCATCTTCTAAGTAAAGAAAAAGATACACTAATAGATATTCATGGTTATACAATAAATGCAAGTGGGGATCCTTTTAGAGAAGGAATGGCTTTTAGAGCCGAATTAGATGGGTCTGATGTTGAAGTTTTAGGCAGCAATTTTAGAAACCCTTACGAACTTGCTTTAGATTCTTATGGTAGAATATGGCAATCCGATAATGATGATGATGGTAACCAAGGTGTACGCATTAATTATTTAATGGAATACGGTAATTATGGTTATAAAGATCAAATTACTGGAGCGAGTTGGCAAGAGCGTAGGGTGGGATGGAATGATTCTATTCCACTTCGTCATTGGCATTTAAATGATCCAGGAGTGGTGCCAAATTTATTGCAAACGGGTTCTGGATCTCCAACAGGGATGATTGTTTACGAAGGTAATCTTTTGCCAGAATTATATAAAAACCAATTAATACATACAGAACCAGGTCATAATGTGGTAAGGTCTTATATTGTAGAAAATGATGGGGCAGGCTATAAAGCGCGTATAGAAAATATAGTTACCAGTAAAGATGATTGGTTTAGACCGGATGATGTAACTGCTGCCCCAGATGGCTCGCTATTTATATCAGATTGGTATGATGGAGGTGTAGGAGGGCATAGAGCTGCTGATGTAGCTCGCGGTCGTATTTATCATCTTTCTACTAAAACAGAATACTTACCTATTGGGCATGATTTTACAACTGGAGAAGGCGCTACTCAAGGTTTATTTTCAGACAATATGGATGTGTTTTACCAATCTTGGCAAAAATTACACAGTATGGGTGAAGCCGCCGTACCTTTTTTAGAAAAATTGATAGAACAAGGAGGTATTGCTAAAGCTCGTGCATTGTGGCTAGGAGCAAAAATACCTTCTAAAGCAGACCACTTTATAGGTTTAGCTATTAGAGATAAAGAAGATAAATTTCGAAGTCAAGCCATAAGAATGGCAAAATATGTACAGCCAGAAAAGATAACAGATTATATCGCTCTGGTAGTCAAAGATCCTTCTATACAGGTTAGAAGAGAAGCTGTTGTTGCCTTAAAGTTTGTAGGCACCCCAAAAGCAGCGGCATTATGGGCTCAACTGGCGATACAGCATAAGGCAGGAGACAGGTGGGAGTTAGAAGCTTTAGGAATTGGGGCAGATAAATTTCCTGATTTGTATTTTGAAGCATGGAAAACTCAAATAGGAGATGATTGGAATAATTTGGCTGGCTCTGAAATTGTATGGCGAGTAAGAGCCTCTTCTTCTGTGCCATTATTAGTAGACTTGATAAAAAACACTTCTGTTTCTAAAGATAAATTACCGTCTTATTTTAGGGCTTTTCATTTTAAAAATCATCCTGAAAAAAATAAAATGCTCTTAACATTGTTAGAGATAGATCATCCAGAAAAAGAACAAATACAAGCACTTGCTATTGGGCAGATGGATGCCGAATTTGTAAATAGTTCTGCTAAAAACATACAAGCTGTAAAAAAAGTATTACCTAGTATTGAAGGAAGTTCAGAATGGCTGTTAGCTTTAAAGAAATTGAAAATTAAAGGAATGGATAAACCTTTATTTGATATGATTATTAGCGATACAGATTTAGAACTTAAAAAAGAAGCAGCCTCTATTTTATTTGATTCTGGAGGTGATCATTTATTGATAAGTTATTTAAAATCAAATGTTTTAGACTCAAAGAAAGTACAGGTGATGCAAGCTTTGGGTGGTTTAGATAATAATAATGCTATTGACTTTCTAGAGTCTAGTTTAAATGATAACAATTTATCTGCAGCGGTAAAAACAAAAGCTGTAGAATCTTTAGGCAATACTTGGGGCGGCCAACATAGGTTGTACGATTTATTAAAAGCCGACAAACTAGAGGGTTTGTATAAAACAGCCGCCGCTTTAAAACTAATGACCAGTTGGGATCCTAAGTTAAGAGAAGATGCTCCAAAATTTTTAAACACATCAAATAAAGAAAGTACAGATATTACCTCATTGATAGATAAAGAAGGTGATTCTAAGGCAGGAAAAAACATTTATACTACATATTGTGCCACTTGTCATATTGCAGAAGGGAATGGAACTGATTTTGGGCCAGCTTTATCTGATATAGGTAATAAACTGTCTAAAAGTGCCATGCTATCTGCTATTGTTTATCCAAGTGCAGGAATTAATTTTGGATATGAAGGATACCAAATACAATTAAATGATGGAGGTGTTTTGATGGGTTATATTCTTAGTCGTACTGAGGATGTATTAACTTTGAAAATGATGGGAGGAACGATTAAAGAAATTTCTATAAATGAAATTGAAACAATAGAAGAGATGGAAAAATCTTTAATGCCAGAAGGGTTAGATAAGGTGATGTCTCAAGATGATCTAATAAACTTAATATCTTATATGGGTACGCTTAAAGTAAAATGATAAAAGATTAGAAAACCAACAGTCGAGATGCTATTGGTTTTCTAATATCATAGATAATGTTTCGAAAGCTTAAACCTCATTAGGTTTAGTTCATTAAGGGTATATTTTTTAGCGTTTCTAGTAAATAGGCCCAAAATTTTTGCACTGATGAAATAGAGACCTTTTCGTCTGGAGAATGCGCTCCTTTTATAGTTGGTCCAAAAGAAATCATATCCATATCTGGGTAATGGGTACCTATAATACCACATTCTAATCCTGCATGACAGGCTACAATTTTAGGGGCTTTTAAAAATATTTTTTGATATAGATTTTCCATTACTTTTAGAATGGCCGAGTTGGGATTGGGTTCCCATCCAGGGTAATCTCCAGAAAGCACAACTTCAAACCCATTTTTTTCAAACACGCTTTTAAGTCCATGACTTACTTCATCTTTAGAAGATTCTATAGAAGATCTGGTCAAGCAGCTGATTTTAATTTTGCCATTTGCCACAACTATTTTGGCTATATTATTAGAAGCTTCCACCAAATCAGGGATGTCTGTACTCATTTTATAAACTCCGTTATGGGCTTGAGCAACAGCATCAATAAGAAAGTCTTGTGTTTTTAAAGGTATTATTTTATAAGGATCTTCCACAGATTCAAAAGTGAATTTTAGTTGAGGTTCAATTGATTCAAATTGTTCTTTGATAAGGTCAATTTCTTTATTGGCAATTTCTATAAACTTTGAAGCGTTTTTTGTGTCGCACACCACTACAGCAAAACTTTCTCTGGGGATAGCATTTCTAAGGCTTCCCCCTTCAATACTACTAATCCTTATCAATTTTCGAGTGGCTTGCAATACCTGATTCATGAGTTTATTGGCATTACCTAACCCTTTATTGATATCCATTCCAGAATGTCCACCTTGTAATCCTGTTAGGCTTATTTTAAATGCTTTCTGGCCAGACGTATTTTCTTCTATATAATTTTGTGTGGCCGTAACATCCACACCTCCAGCGCAACCTATGTCAATCTCGTCATCTTCTTCTGTATCTAAGTTTAGTAAAATACTACCATTTAAAAAGCCTGGTTCTAATCCCTTAGCGCCTGTCATACCGGTTTCTTCATCTATTGTAAATAAGGCTTCAATATGAGGATGTTCTATATCTTTAGACGACAGTATGGCCATAATTGCTGCAACACCAAGACCATTATCAGCACCAAGTGTAGTGCCATTTGCGGTTACCCAGTCTTCTTCTATCATCATTTCTATACCTTGTTTATCAAAATTAAACACAGTGTCAGCATTTTTTTGGTGAACCATGTCTAAATGAGATTGAAGGACAATAGGTTTTCTGTTTTCGAATCCAGCAGTAGCTGGTTTTCTGATGATCACATTTTGTACTTTATCAAGAACAACTTCTAAGCCCAAATCTTTGGCAAAATTTACCATAAATTCAACGACTCTTTCTTCTTTTTTGGAAGGTCGTGGTACCGCATTTAAATCTGCAAAATGATTCCACAATATTTGAGGTTCTAATTGTCTAACTTCTTGATTGGTCATAGTTTATTTCTTTTTAAATTTTTGACTACACCCTTCTATGCATGGATAGTAAAGGTATAAATAGTCGTCTATAATTTCATAAGATAATACAAAATCACTACTGGTGCATGCTTTAGGGTAGATGAGTTGATCTTTACTTGAATAAGTAGCATTACCATCCTCATCTGTATCAATACTTATATTACCTTCGGAAAAAAGACCATAGTTCTTATAGGCATTCATTTTAGCATAAGGTGTAACGGGGTATTTCTCAGCTGCAACAACGGCATTCCAAAAATATTTATTGATCCATTTTGTAGCCAAGTTTTAATTATTTCGCTGTGTTCCATATGGTTATTGTAACATTGGATGATGGTGACTTTTCCTAGTTTTATATTGCACGATAACAGTTCAATAACC
>JAUIJW010000048.1 GCA_030431085.1 Bacteroidia bacterium | reverse complement strand
TTGGAAGTGAAAAAGATGCATTTTTACATTACCATGATTTAGGTCCGCAATTAGCATCATTATCAAAATTTATTCGACAAGCAAGCACAGGTAAACAAAAAGAATTCACTTTAAAAGATTTTCGTTTTGAAAAAGACATCGATAAAAATGGAAAAATTGACGATGTCATCAAAGCAGGGCAAAACATGTTGGTTCAAGTAGTTAAAGAACCAATTTCTACTAAGGGCCCAAGAATTAGTTCAGAACTCTCCATTGCTGGTAGATATTTAGTATTGGTACCGTTTTCAGATCGTGTATCGGTATCACAAAAAATTACAAGCTCTGCAGAAAAAGAAAGACTAAAGAGATTGGCACAAAGCATCAAACCAAAAGGTTTTGGTGTTATTTTAAGAACTGTAGCCAAAGACATTAAGGTAGCAGAGCTAGACAGAGATTTGCAAAATTCGCTGCAGCGTTGGGTTAATATGTGTAAACAGATACCACAAGCGAAGGCTCCCCACAAAGTACTTTCAGAACTCAATAGAGCTTCTTCAATTTTAAGAGATGTTTTTAATGACTCATTCACCAGTATTGTAACGAATGACGAATCATTACATCAAGAGATTTTAGAATATCTTGAAAGAATAGCACCAGAGAAAAAATCTATTGCCAAATATTATAAATCAAGAGTACCAATATTTGATTATTATGGCATAGAGAAGCAAATTAAAGCTTCATTTGGTAGGACCGTTTCTATGAGACGTGGAGCCTATCTAGTGATAGAACACACAGAAGCATTGCACGTTATCGATGTAAATAGTGGTAACCGTTCTAACAAAGCTAATTCTCAGGCAGATACCGCTTTAGAAGTTAATATGATTGCTGCTACAGAAATAGCAAGGCAATTACAATTAAGAGATATGGGTGGTATTATTGTGGTCGATTTTATTGATATGCATACCGCAGAACATCGTAAAAGACTATACGATCATTTGCGTAATGAAATGAAATCGTCAAGAACAAAACACAAGGTGTTACCACCAAGTAAATTTGGATTAGTTCAAATTACTAGACAAAGGGTAAGACCAGAAAGAATTATCAAAACAAAAGAAGAAAACCCAAACAATACAGGTGAAGTAGAAGCACCCATTGTTTTAATAGATTCGATTGAAGCTCAATTAGATAAAATTGTAGATAAGTATGGTAATGGTATGGCATTACACGTGCATACATTTATAGCATCACATTTAACTAAAGGCATCAATTCTATCCAGATGAAATGGTTTTTTAAATATAAAAAGTGGATTAAAGTTATACCCCGTGACGCTTTCCCGTATCTTAAATACGAATTTGTAGATAAGAACGACAAAGTAATAAGGTAAGTAATATATCATAAGTCCGTTAACTCATTGCAGTTAGCGGACTTTTTTTATAGCCATATTTTTTTGGTAAACTCTTGATTTTTATCGGTCTTAACCTTCACGATATAAATACCATTATACTTTATTGAAGCTTTATTGATTAAGATTGTAGTTGATGGTGAGGTAGTTTTCATCACCTTTCTTCCAAGTAAATCATATATAGTTAACACATTAATTACATCATTACTTTTAGTTTTTATTAAGTAATCACTTAATCTCGATTGTACTATTAAAGTATTCTGCTTTATATCAACCTGCTTAACTGTTAATGCCTTTTGATGAAATCTTAAACTAAATCTTTCATGAATAGATTGTGCACGATTAAGTTTAAAAGTAAATGGTTTTGAAGATAAATCGTGATATAATTGGGTGTCTTTATCATATAGAAATATTGGCTTTTGGCTTAAACCACCTTGAGTTTGGTCGATTTCTATAGTGTACTCAGTAGGATGGTTTAATAAAGTTTCTAAGCCTAGATTTATGACTAGATCTTCTTGAAAAGCACTTGTGCCTTGAATGGCTAGCTTTTTTTGGTCGATTAAAGAGTAGAATGAAACATCATTATTTGTACTACGCAATTTAATACCATCAAAATAAGGTTCATACGCTGGGCTGGCCTCATCAAAAAAACCAATTAGTATTTGGCTAAAGTCATGATGGTTGCTTTTTAGATTTAACCAGATTTTCGAATGATTAGTAGATAACTTTTTAGATTTGTAAAAATTACTAGTTTGATTGATACGCATACTATTGTCCCAAACTAGATGACCTTGATTTATGGCCTCAACCATAAAGCCTTGAGCACTGGCTACCATGGCACTTGGTGTTTGCCCACCAGATACAGCCCTAATACCACCAGTACCAATAGTATAAGTAGCATAATCATTAACAGAATACTGTTCATCACCTTGATTAAAGGTGGTATGATGTGTCCAGAAATAAAAGGTACCATTAATAAGGTTTTTATTTTGGCCAAAATGATATAGACTGTCTAAAGAAATTGTAGAAGGGAATGGGTTGCCAATTAAATTAAAATCATCATACTCTTCATTACTATTTTCACTTAAAGCAATAGCGGTATTATAATTTCCATTATGCGGAGTGCCTTTAAATACAACAGATTGTGTAGTGCCAGATTCAATGCCGTGAGGTGCCATTGCTGTATAGCCTAAGCCCACCGTCATAGTGCCACTTGCATTTTGCCATACGTTATTATCGTCGTCTATGTTGTCATGATCAACATCACTATATTTTGCAGTATTAAGCCAAAAGAATGAGTTTTGAGGAGATGCTTTAAATACATCTTCAATCTGAGCATTTTCAACTGGCGAAGCCCAATAAGTATAATCATATTGATTTAAAGGCGAAGTGGTTTTATGAATGGATATGTTGCCATTGTTTTCAATGAGTCCGTGATTATTTAGCATTAGTAAATTAGCATTATTATCGATATGTAATTCTCCATCAACATATAAATCATTTTCAATAGTGAGATGATTTGTTGAATGTATTCTTACGATAGCATTGCTGTTGATGATGAGTCGACATACATTTAAATCTCCTTCAAGGTCTGATTGATAATGCCCATCAATAATTGCAGTTCTTAGGTTGTCTGGCAAACCATTATCCCATACATTATCTTTGGTAAATGTGGTTGAACCAGTATAGTGTTCACCAAGTGTTATGTTGTATCCTGGTAGGGCATTATTAACCTCATTGAGGTCTAAAACAGTCCAATCTAATGTGCTGAAATATGTTTTACCAGTGTCGTCATGACAACCATATTGTCTTATAAAACTTAGGTCTTCACCCCAATGAGAATAATCACCAATCATATCAACCCTGTTTGGCCAGCATAATTCATTATTATCCGTTGAGATAACAATAATATCATCACCATTAAAGGTGCAAACTTGAGTAGCAATTTCATGCCCTGTAAGCGCATAACTTGGTTGTGTAACATTAAGTGTAAATCTAAACAATAGGGTTTCTTTAGGTTGTAGGGCCGGGATAGCTTTTTGTTTGGTTGGGTGGTTAAGGTGAGGATTTATGGCATCATCATTTAAAAAAGAAGCTAAATAATAGGTATTTTCGGCAATGGGTTGGTCACTAATATTTGTTATTTCAATCCACTTATTGGCATTGTTTTCGTAGTACTGACTAATGATAAGGGGCGATAGAGTGCTACCACCACCATCTCCTTGAATGCTAAATATAAAGGGGTTTTCAGAACCATCGTTATTGATAATTTCTACTTTAGCAGAATGCATTTTTTTAACTGTTGGTTGAAACCGGATAGTAAACGAGGTGCTGTCATTGGGCTTGACGATTTGTTGTGGAAGGGTATCGAAATTAAACACGCTAGCATCTACCCCAGTAATCTGTATATGGGTAATATTTAAGTCGCTCAATCCTGTGTTTTTAATGATAAAACTTTTAGTGACGCTGTTTTGCTGATCTGTATTGGCTATGCCAAAGTAAGTGTTATTCTGTCCTAAAGTAATAGTACTATTATTGCTAATCTCGTGATGATTACCAAAAAGATCAATCTCTGGAATTGGCCCTTGACAAAAGCTCGTGTGTTGATTAAGATTAGAGATATCTTCCAACTCATACCTATCCCAGTCATGGGGGTTGTATTCATTGGTAGGGTATTGTACTTTACTTTTGCGCCTTAGAGTAAGATCTTTAGCAAAAAGAGTATCATGCCCAACCACGCCAATTAAGTCTATAATAGTATTATTTTTTAGAAGTGCAATTTTGTCGTCGCCATTAAAATCAAGTACACTGCTGTTGGTAGATATGTCGGCATTAACATTTAAAATTTCACGACTATTTTCAATTAGTAATGTAGAGAACGGAGACAAGCTGCCACTTAGCGCTAAAGTGCCATTGGTAGTGGTGTTGTTATTTCTATAAATGGTTAGAGTATAATTGGTAAGGTTTATGTTAACATTGGTTGGATTGTAAATTTCTATATAATTGTTGTTAAAACTATGGCTAGAGCGCCCTTCAACATATTCAGAAATAAAAAGCTCGTTGCAAGATATTATCGCAGTTCCTGTCAACTTAATATTGTCTAAAGCAGCATGATCCGCCAATCCATTTTGTTTAATAGTAATTATTAAAGAGACTGTGGCGGTGCTATTCTTTAAATCTATTTTTAGTGAGCCATAGCTATTTTTAGGAAGTGTTTGAAAATTAGTTTCTATTTGGTTTTCAATGACTTGGATATTGATGTAATCTGAATTTTCAAACTCAAAAATATCATAATCTAAACTAATGTATTTATTAGTATAAGCACTTACATCGATGTTGTTAAAGCTTAAAGTAGCTTCGCCAGAAGTACCTTGGTTATTTTGCGAATTGTTTAAATCATGGATAAATAAAAAATCACCGCTGATATTAGGATGGGTAATTTGCTGTGCTCGATTTGCTGTACCAGTATCTTCTGGGTCGATGATATTATCGCCATTATGGATGCCAAAAAAACCATCTTGGTTATTGTTGAAAAAATCGACATTGGAACTAAAGGGCCATAAAGAAGTTTGGGTATCGAAGTCTTGAAGAGTAATAGTTTCTTGTTGAGAAAAAGTGATGTGATAAATTAAGATGGCTAGAAATAAAACGTAATTTTTTTGCATAATAATACAATTTAGGTTTGGTCAATTTTGGTCTTTAGAGTATTATTGATGCTGTATTGTTTTATGAGATGTATTCTAAAAAGTTAACATATACCGTAGAAGAAGCTAAACGTAAGCTTGAAAAGTACTGTGCTTATCAAGATCGGTGTCATTTCGAAATAAATGCTAAATTGAGAGAAATGAAGATGATACCAGAGGCTTGCGAGCAGATAGTGCTACACCTAATGACGCACAATTTTTTAAATGAAGAAAGGTTTGCTAAAAGTTATGCCAGAGGTAAATTTAGAATTAAGGGTTGGGGTAAGCAGCGTATAAAAAGAGAACTTAAACACAGAGAAATTTCAGACTATCATATTAAAGTGGCCTTGTTAGAAATAGACGATACTATGTATATAGACAAATTTTGGAGCTTGTTTGATAAAAAAATTGAAACAGGTAAATATGATTCGTTAAAAGCTAAAAAGAAGTTGAATGATTATTTTTTAAGGCTAGGTTACGAATATGATTTGATACAGCAAGCCATGCAAAAGTTAAATCAATAATTTTAAAATAGATTAATCGAGAACAACTACTTTTAGTATATTTGTGAGCCTAAAAATAGAAGATTATGAGCATACAGAAAGAAGTGATGGAGCAGATGAAAATAGCCATGAAGGCTAAAGATACGATGGCATTAGAATCACTTAGAGCATTAAAATCTGCATTCTTACTCGCTAAAACCAGCGGTAGTGCTTCAGAGCTTACAGAAGAAGATGAGTTGAAAATTGTACAAAAATTAGTAAAACAACGTAAAGATAGTGCAGCTTTGTTTTTAGAACAAAACAGAGAAGATTTGGCCAATCCAGAATTAGAGCAGGCCAGAGTATTAGAGCAGTTTTTACCAGAACAATTAGATGAAGAGGCTTTAGAGGATCTTATACGAGATATTATTGAACAAACAGGTGCTGCCGGTATGAAAGATATGGGAAAAGTGATGGGTATTGCCTCAAAAGAACTTTCTGGCAAAGCCGATGGTAAAACCATTTCGCAGGTAGTAAAAAGGTTGCTATTAGCTTAACAAAAAGGTTGTTTAAAATCTGGAATTGGAAGAGATTTTATAAAATCATTAAATAATAAAAGGCCCCGTAGTTCAACTGAATAGAATATCAGATTTCGGCTCTGAGGGTTGCAGGTTTGAATCCTGCCGGGGTCACAAAAAAACCAATGGCTAAAACCATTGGTTTTTTTATGCTTATTATAAATATTTTTAATTTACTCTTGCGCTGGTATACGCAATACTTGTCCCGGATAAATTAAATCTGGACTTTTTAGCATTGGTTTATTGGCTTCAAAAATTTCTGGATATTTCATAGCATCACCATAATATTTCTTTGCTATTTTACTCAATGAATCGCCACTTACTACGGTGTAGAATTGTGCTTCAGGTTGTGGTTCTTCTACAGTCATTTGATCGTCTACTGTAGCAATACCTGCAGAGTTGCCAATTACTAAAATTACTTTTTCTTTTGTAGATTGGTCTGGAGCAACGCCTTTAACGGTAGCAGTATCATCTAACACAACAATATTTAAATCTGTAATTTTAAGGCCTAATTGATTAATTGTATCTGTTAATTTTTTTGCGGCTTGAGTTTCGGCATTTAATTTTTCTTCGGCCTTTAACTCTGATGAGGTTTTACCGCCAAAAATTTTGGCGCCCACATCTTTAATAAATGTAAATAATCCCATTTGTTTTTAGGTTTAGTGTTAATAAATATATCCGATGTAAATCGGACTTTACCAAAGTTAGAGTTTCGCATGAGAAAATACAAATAGATTAAAATATTATTTTTATTTTTACCCTAAATACTCTCCCCCTACATTATTGGTTGCTTTTCTGTTTAAGAGAAGTTTTTTTGTGTTTCACTAATTAAAAGTGTTTACTTTTATCTTTTTATGTGATTAACAGTAGCGAAGCTGTACACTAATGAAACCAATACCTACAATTACTTTAAAACAGGCACAACATAGAAATCAACCTGTCATATTGATAGCGTTTTCTTATCATTCAGATCTTGTTAAACTGGTTAAATATTTACAGTGCTCATGGAGTCAAACCAGATCGTGTTGGTATTTGCCCTATAGTGTATCGAACTTATCTGCTATTTATAAAGCGTTTGATGGTGTGGCTCAGGTTAATAATAAATATTTGAATAGTAAGTCAAATCTTTCGGCCAGTAAGTCTAACGCTACAGCTTCCGCGAAAGCGATAAAACTAACACAAGCTAAACCCATTTTAAAATTAACCAGAGCAGATAAACGTTTATTACATGGTTTTGTTAAGTTTTTAAGAGGTAAACGATTGAGTGAAAGTACGGTAAGAACTTACTACTTGCATGTGTTAGATTTTTTAAATTATTTAAAAGGTAAAGATATAGAGGAGGTAAATCATAAAGATGTAGATGGTTTTATTGAAGATTTTTGTGCGCCAAGATATGCTATAAGTAGCCATAGGCAGGTGATTAGCGCTTTAAAACAACTAAAGAGTTTTGTGCCCAATATGCAAGTGGATACAGATTTGTTAGAGATGCCTCGAAAATCTAAGTATTTGCCTACGGTGTTGTCTAAAGAAGAGGTAATGGAACTATTAAGATGTACCAAAAATTTAAAGCACAGAGCGGTATTGGCGTTAATTTACTCTTGTGGCTTACGAATTGGGGAGTTGGTAGCTCTAGAGTTAAGAGATATTGATATAGATCGGCGGCAATTGATGGTGGTTAACGGGAAGAATAGAAAAGACAGGTATGTTGTTTTGGCAAAGAGTTTTATCCCTTTATTAAATAACTACTTAGAAACCTATAGGCCAAAGCGCTATTTTGTAGAGGGTAGAACAGAGGGGAAGCCGTATAGAGCTAGTAGCGTACGTCATTTTTTAAAAAATTCTTGCGCTTTGGCCAAAATTAAAAAACGGATAACACCACATACTTTAAGGCACAGTTATGCCACTCACTTATTAGAGTATGGAGTTGATTTAAGATATATACAAGAGTTGTTGGGTCATGCACGTCCGGAAACTACGATGATTTATACGCATGTAACGAAGAAGGATTTATTGCATATAGAGAGTCCGTTAGACATGGTTATTTCCGATTTTTTGGAGCCTGATAATGGTCAGCATAAACTCACGTTATCCCGGAAGTATTACTGATATTAATGTATATTTGAATTTATATAACGAGTTGGCAACAAGGCTGGAAAAACAACAACGGTCAAAAAAGGGCTGACCACCCAAACGTGACAAACAAAAGGTAAAGGAATTGGCAGTGCCATTCACTATTTTTGAACCTAATTTTTAACTTAGAATGGTATAACTTAAAATTATTTTATTATGAAAAATTTAGAATTTAATGAGATGGAAATAATCAATGCAGGTGATTTAGAAACTTGTATTTATGCATCTGGAACTTTAATGACAATGGGCATAGCTTCGGCGTTTACACCAGCAGGTGCAGCTTTACTTTTAGGAGGAGCTGTACTTGGTTTTGTATGCTCTGAAACAATGAAATAACAAATTATTAATTTAAAACGAATTCAAGAAATGAAAACAATAGATTTAAAAAAAATGGAAAACATACAAGGTGGTGACGCCATCGAAGGAGTGTGTATTGGATTTGGAATAGGTTCAACAGTTCTAGGTTTAGCAAATATTTGGAATCCACCAGGATGGGTTCTTATTGGAGCAGGTGTAGGCTGTGGTTTATATTCTATATTCAAATAGTTTATGAAACCAATAAACATTTTAAAATATCTATTTGCGATAATCAGTATTATTATTTTTTTGCTATATATATTCGATAATGATTATATAACAAAACCTGTACTCGTTATAGGTTATATTTTAATTTTTATAATACCACTCTTGGATAGATATAAAAAATAGATTACTATCAGTGACCTAAACAAGCCCTCATTCATTTTTAATAGATTGAGGGCTAACTTCTAATAAGTTATATGGAAAAAACAAATAACACAGTCCTAATAATATTTTTAAGCTTTATTTCAATTATACTGGCTTTATTCTCAAATTATATCTTAAACTTTAATGTTTTACTTGTTAACTCTTTAGCTGAACAAATATCCTATGAGCAAATCAATGAGTTGCTGGATTTTCAAGAGAAATGGGAATGGATAGGTTTTATAATTACACCGTTGTTATTAATACTTAAAATCTCAATCATAGCAGCTATATTAGACGTAGGCTGTTTCTTTTTCAGTAAAGAAATCAAATACAAAAAACTTTTTAATATTGTAGTAAAAGCAGAATTTGTCTTTTTGTTAGCTATCATTTTTAAAACAGCTTGGTTTTACTTCTTTCAAACCGAATATAATTTAGAAGATTTACAATACTTCTATCCGCTTTCAGCTTTAAATATCTTTGGTTACGAGGGTTTACAACCTTGGTTTATCTATCCATTTCAAGTGCTTAATCTATTTGAATTAGCCTATTGGTTCATTTTAGCATATTTAATTGGTAAAGAACTCAACGAAAATACAGACAAAGGCTTTTCAATAGTAGCAAGTAGTTATGGAGTTAGCCTTTTAATTTGGGTAGTTGGTGTAATGTTTATTACTTTAAATATGAGTTAGTTATGCGTAAAAAATCAATCTTAATTATAGTTTTAATTGGTGTTTTTGGTTTGCTGTCTTATCTAGGTTTTAATGTTATTTCTAAAGCAAAAGAAAAAAATCAAATTGCAAAGCAACTAGAAACGATACCAGACTTTGAGTTTTTAACTTTAGAGCAAGACTCATTTACAAAAACTAATCTAAAACCAAACACAAATACCATTTTCATCTACTTTAACAGCGAGTGTGATTTTTGTCAGCACGAAGCCCAAAGCATTAGCGATAATTTAGATGGCTTTAAAAACGTGCAATTTATTTTTGTATCTACAGAACCCATTGAAGTCATCAAACAATTTTCAGAACAATACAATTTAATTAATCAACAAAATGTGACCTTTTTACATGATAATATTGATACTTTTTCTAGTCGATTTGATGCTAACAGCATTCCTTACCTCTTAATTTACGACCAAAAGCAAAAACTAATCAAAAAACATAAAGGGCAACTCAACGCCAAAGGTATTTTAAGAGCATTACAAGAAAATGACTAAAGCAATCAACCTATCACAAAAATATTTACAACAAACCTTTACACAACAACACGACCAATCCGATTGTGGCGTTGCTTGTTTGTTATCGCTCATACAATATTATGGAGGCTCAAACAGTTTAGAAAAGTTACGAGAGTTAAGCGGTACAACCAAACAAGGCACTACCCTTTTAGGTTTATATCAAGCAGCTAACAAACTAGGATTTGACGCACAAGGTAACGAAGCAGACATACAAGCTGTAATAGACCATAAGGAACCTTTAATTTTACATGTTGTTATTGAGGAACGTTTACAGCATTATGTCGTGTGTTATGGTTATAAGGATAATAAATTCATAATTGGCGACCCTGCAAAAGGCATTACAACTTACACCAAAGAAGAATTAGAAACCGTTTGGATATCCAAAACCTGTTTAACCCTTAAACCAAATGAAGGTTTTGTAAAAACCGAAACCCAAAATAAAAACAAAAAACAGTGGTTTTTAAAACTACTCAAAGAAGATTATCGCTTGATTTCATTTAGTGTGTTGTTAGGATTGGGCATTGCCATTCTAGGTATGGCAATGGCAATCTTTTCGCAAAAATTAATAGATGATATTTTACCTTCAAAAGACTTTAACAAACTTATTACAGGCATTGCATTAGTCGCCTTTTTACTTTTAGTCAGGGTATTGTTTACAGCATTACGTGATTACTTCCTCATTCGTCAAACCAAAGATTTTAATAACAGTATTGTAGATAGTTTTTATTCATCATTGCTCAATTTACCAAAACCCTTTTTCGATACTCGCAAAATTGGCGAACTCGTTGCTCGTTTAAACGATACCCAACGTGTACAACGTGTTATTAGTCAAATCGTTGGTAACGTAGTTATTAATGCATTAGTAACCATAGTGTCTTTAGGCTTTTTATTTTACTATTCTTGGCAAACAGGACTAATTGCTTTTATAAGTTTACCCTTTTACTTTATCCTTATTTATAGTTTTAACAAACAGATTATTAATGCACAAAAAGAAGTAATGCAAGGTTACGCCTTTAGTGAGAGCAATTATATAACATCAATGCAAGGTATTGCCACAATTAAAAACAATAATAGACAAACTATATTTCAAAAAATCAACCAACTTATTTATGGTAATTTTCAAGAAAAAGCCTTTAATCTTGGTAAAATTAATGTACGATTATCGGTTTTTTCTGGTTTGTTTAGCGTCTTATTTTTAATGAGTATATTGGTTTATACCTCAATTCAAGTCTATAACGAAACAATGCAATTAGGCGAACTAATGGCAATACTCGGTATTGCAGGTAGTTTATTGCCATCCGTTGCAAGTTTGGCGTTAATAACCATACCAATAAACGAAGCCAAAGTCGCTTTTAACCGTATGTATGAATTTGCATCAATGGATAAAGAACAAAAAGGAACAGTTGAAATTTCTGATTTCAATTCACTTGAAATAAAAAACCTTTCTTTTCGCTTTGCAGGTAGAAGTCAATTACTAAAAGACATTAATATTAAAGCAAATAAAAACGAGTGTATTGCCATAGTTGGTGAAAGTGGTAGCGGAAAAAGTACGCTCGGGCAAATCCTTCAAAAATTCTATCCTTTAGAAAATGGGACAATAATTGTTAATAATCAAACTAATCTTACAGAATTAAATACCGAAAACTGGCGTACTATTTTAGGCGTAGTGCCACAAAATGTTACCATATTTGGCGGTAATGTAATAACTAACATTCTTTTAGGGCAAGAAGATACGCCTGAAAATATTACAAAGTTTTGTCAAGATTATGGCTTTGAAGATTTTATCAATTCCTTACCTCAAAGTTATGCTACCATACTTGGCGAAGAGGGAATTAATTTATCAGGCGGACAAAAACAAGTCATTGCCTTAATGAGAGCCTTATATAAAAAACCAAAAGTTTTATTGTTGGACGAGTTTACTTCTGCAATGGACAGAAAAACAGAACAGTTTGTTTTAAACTTGCTCAATAAACTAAAATCTGAATTAACAATTATCTTCATTTCTCACAGACTACATTCCTTGCCAAAAATTGCCGACCGAATTTATGTATTGGAAAACGGAATTATATCTGACTTTGGGAATCACGAAAAACTTATGGAATCAACGAATTTTTATAGCGAATTTTGGACTGAATTGGAATTTGAAAAACGAACTGAATAACGCCCAGTTGCCAACAATGTATAAAAATAATAGCGGTTTAGTCGCTAAATCGAAAGGAAGTAAATATAAAAAAGTCTGTGTTTAACCGAAAAGTTAGTGCCCTTAAATCCGCTACTATTCTTATACTAGACCGTTGTACGCAAGCTGAAAAACATCACGTGAATTTAGAAAC
>JAUIJW010000047.1 GCA_030431085.1 Bacteroidia bacterium | reverse complement strand
ATACCATTATCATTAAAATCAATCCACTCATAAAACCCCTTACCTGGCTCTACTTCAACATAAGTAAACTCTTGTTGTGGTAGGCTACCCGTTTGTGTTTCGTACAACGTTTGTAGGGTTACTTTTTTATTGAACATATATTGCCTGTACATTAACCTGTTATTCAATATATTCTCGTCATCATAAAAATGATTAATTACCTTTCTATAATTAGAATATATCTTTAGGTCTGTATTTTTATTTTTTACAAGCTGAGTTTTTAAAAAAATAGTATGAGCCTTATTATATTGTTCAAAATCTCGATTTACCACGCTATCAGTACTTCTAAAATTATAACCAAGTTCTGCAAACACGTGGGTTGAGTCACCTACCCCTATAAAACCTTCAGTTTCATAAAATGCATGACTCAATACATTTAATTCATTGTTTATTATATTATTAATCTGATTTTTCTCGTAATTAAACTTAGCCCCAAACCAACCTCTTCGTACTTTTTGAAGGTATTTAGAGTATAATCGCTTAAATTTATTTTGTTCAATTTGGTCTTCACTATTCAGCAAACTGGCATTGGCTACAAAATCGATATTATTGTTTGAAATATTAGTACTGACTTGATGTCGATTCCCCTTATACAACTCACCTACCTCTAGATTTTCATAAGTGTAATTAATCTGTCCTATTTTGGGCTTACTCCAATTCAATACCCCTGTAATAAACTGCTGTCCTTCTTGTAAGTTTGTTAGTATTGGTGACAAATTCCAATCCCTTTGAAACTCTATATTTCTATACCTCTCAATGGTTTGGAAGTTTTTATCTATGTACTGATAATCTATTTGGCTATTGATTTGATACGATTTATCTACCCAATTTTGAGTCCAATTAAGTTTAGAAGCTATGCCTTTATTCTGGTCATTATCAATGGCCGAAAATAAATTTTGATCCTTGTTACTTAAGGTTAGCTCACCCGAAACATCAGACTTCTCTCCTAGTTTATAATCAGCGACAAACGATAGTAATTGTAATGATTCTGGAGCTATCAACTGTTTTACAGGTAAGTAAGAGCCCTGTTTTACCCCATTTACAGGTGGTTGATAAGCATATACCCTGCCTCCAGCCAATGAAGTTTCAATATTATAATCGCCATTATTTTCTCCCACAAAAGTAAAACTTACCTGATATAATTCAGCATTGATATCATTACTGTAAATGAAAACATCTTCACCATTTTGATTTATTTTTTCATACAAAATTTTATGATCATCATGCACTGCCAACTCGGCAGAAGGTACAATCATTTTCCCCTTATCATTACCCGCATTGGCTAATACTTCTTTCTCTTCATTAGATAAATCTTGTTGTACAGGCCTATTTTTACTATCCTTCTCTAAATAATATTGCACGCCAATATTCAATTTATCTGATTTGAAATGGGCCGTATTAAAAGTTAAAAACCTAGTATAATTAGTATCTAAAATTTGATACTCTATCTTAAATCTTACATTGGCTGTAACCGGATAAATTGTTGTAAAAGTAATTTCGCCTGTAGAGTAGTCTATTGTATAATCAAAATTTTCTCCACGTTTAAGCAAAACTCCATTGGCATATACCCTTTCACTACCAGACACTATAAGCACATAGAGTTCATTACTAGGCCCCAAGATTCTATATGGCCCCTGGTTACCATCTATACCCACAAAATCGTATCTACTGTAACGCCCTCTCACAATAGCTCCAGAAGCTAGAATGTTGGTTTGCGATTCGCCATGATTCAAGTTGGCATTAATTGCAACACCAGATATTTTTTTTTCGAAAGGCATAAAATAACTTTTGGTATTTATCAAATCAATATCTCCAGCTCTTACCGACCAATCTTTGCTAAACAGTTCTATAAACACCTTATCAAAATCATCTATTCTCTGAGTATATCCTCCTTCTTGAAGTGGAATTTCATTATCAGTTATATTAGCTCTTATTCCTATTTTAGAAGATAGTTTACCTTCTATTTGTAGGTTAAAATTAGAATTTACCACAGCGTCTTGATTATTACCTATTGTTACCCCTCTAGACAAACTGCCACTTGTATATAAACCATCAAAAGGTTTAACGCCTTTTAATCTGTTGGTATTGAGTTGATAAACAAATTGATTGGCATGATTTTTAGGAATAATTATGGCTTCGTTATTAGCCTTGTACTTTTTAGTAAGGTAGTTTGGTAAGCTTCTATATTGCACCTTAATACTGTCATAATACTTTATTATAGAATCGCTTAGAGCAAGTCTAGCTCTACTATAATCTATTTGATATAACGTTTGAGCAATTGGTTTACCTTTTAATGAATATAGGTTAAAGTTTCCTGGATAAATACTTACCGAGTCAACCTGAATGCCACGAGATTGAACTTTAAAAATTTTAGTTTTTTTGTTAAATGTTTGTTCTTGAGAAAATCCCAAAACAGACCATAAAACAGTAAATAAAACTAAAATCTTCTTCATCCAAGAAATAATAAATCGTCACAAAAATAGAAGTTTTTTTAGTTAGATAATTTAAAATAAACTGGTTTGCTTTATCGAGCCCTCATGTTCTAACAACCATTTTTTACGCCATAGCCCGCCCGCATAACCGGTTAAAGATCCATCGGAACCAATAACCCGATGACAAGGGACTACAATTGAAAGAGGGTTTTTACCATTGGCACTAGCCATAGCTCTAATTACCAACTCATTACCCATGGTTTGAGCCTGTTTTTTATAAGTAATCGTTTTTCCAAACGGAATGTCAGCTAGACAATTCCAAACTTTTTTTTGAAAGTCTGTACCCTGCGGGTTAAGAGATAAATCGAATTCGTTACGTTCTTTGTCGAAGTATTCTTGTAATTGCTTTACACAAGACTTTAGTTCTTTCGGTACAGTATTATCTACCAACTTGGGCAGATCCTCTTTAAATAAAATAGATTGTATCCCGGCATTATCACCTTGTATTTCAATGCATCCTATTGGAGATTTATAATAGTATATTTTCAAATTCAATGGCTCAAGAATTATATTCCAAAAACATCTTTAGAATTTTTGGTGGTGATGTTTGCAATTATTTCTGGAGACAATTTATAAATATCTGCCAACTTATCAACAATATTAATTAAATAACTGCTTTCATTACGCCGACCTCTATAAGGAGTTGGAGCTAAGTATGGCGAATCTGTTTCTAATACTATATGATCTAAAGCTATTTGGTCTAAAAATTGATCAATCTTTCCATTTTTAAATGTAACCACACCTCCTATACCCAATTTCATATTGTAACTTATAGCGCGGTGTGCTTGCTCTAAATTACCCGTAAAGCAGTGAAAAATGCCATATAAATCTTCAGATTTTTCTAATTCTAATATCTCAAAAATTTCATCAAAAGCTTCCCTGCAATGAATAACGATAGGCAGTTTATGTTGCTTAGCCAATTGTATTTGATAACGAAATGCTTCCTGCTGTTGAACCAGTAATGTTTTATCCCAATATAAATCAATTCCAATTTCTCCAATAGCATAAAATTTATGCTGCTTTAATTCTTGCTCTACAGAAATTAACTCCTTTTGATAGTCTTTCTTTACATGAGTGGGATGCAAACCTACCATTAAAAAAATATGTGCCGGAAAATCATTTTGCAAGGCATGCATTGCAGGCATATAAGTTGAATCAATGGCCGGTAGAAAAAATCTATCGATTCCATTTTCAATAGCATTTTCTATCACTTGATGTCTGTCTTCATCAAATTGCTCAACATATAAATGGGTGTGTGTATCTGTTAATTTCATTTGGCAAATATAGGTGCTTAGTTATGTTAAAAAAAAGCAAATGAAATGTTAATTTTTATTGCAAATTTCTTCTATATTTAAAGCCCTTATTAAATTGAAATTTATGATTGAAATTTACCATAATCCGCGATGTAGTAAAAGTAGACAAGGATTAGAAATTTTAAAAAACAGCGGTAAAGATTTTAAAATAATCGAGTACCTAAAAACGCCTTTAACCGAAAATCAGTTATCAGAAATTATCGATAAACTTAATATTAAACCTCTAGATTTAATACGTAAAAACGAATCAATCTGGAAGGAAAAATATAAAGATAAAGATTTAAACAACAGCGCTTTAATTAAAATAATGACAGAAAATCCACGCTTAATTGAGCGCCCAATTGTTGTCAAAGATAATCTTGCTGTTATTGGAAGACCCCCAGAAAATATTGAACATTTAATTTAATTGTTATTTAAGCGTAACAAAACGCTTAATCACTATTTATGGTCGGTGTTAAAAATACCTAAAAACCACCATTTATATTTTAATATGAATAACCTAGCTTTACGCGATTAGCTTAATAAGACATGAAATTTGTATTTGCAATCTTTTTTTGCTTTTTGACTTTAACCCTCTATAGTCAAGAAGTTGAAGAAAGTTTTAACGTAACCGGAAAGGTAATGGATGCTGATTCGCATTTGCCATTACAATTCGTCTCGTTAACATTGCAAGATATAAATGCCGGCGAAATCTACGGCGATATCACCAATAAAAAAGGTGAATTTTCATTAACACTGCCTAAAGGTAAATATTACTTTATTGCAGAATCTCTTTCATTTAAACCGTATATCATTAATATTCTTAAAATTGAACAGGATCTAGATCTTGGTACTATAGAATTACAACAGCATTATGAAAAACTTAAAGAAGTAGAAGTTTTTGCTAAAGATAAGCTTATAGAATACCAAGCCAATAAAAAGGTTTACAATGCTTCAAAAGATATTGCCAATATCGGTGGTAGTGCTATTACTGTTCTAGAAAACACACCATCTATAACCGTTAATGAAGAAGGGCGCATATCTGTAAGGGGTAATACCGCTCAAGTTTTAGTTAATGGAAAACCTTATGGTGGTAGTCAAAATAATGCAGATATTTTAAGTATCATCCCAGCCAGCTCTATTAAAAAAGTAGAAGTCATGTCGCGCTCTGCTAAATACGACGCTCAAGGTGGTGAAATAATAAATATTGTCTTAAAAAAGGGAAAGAATAATGGCTATAACGGTACCATAGAAGGGCATATTGGCTTACCAGATAATGATGGTATTTCTGCTTTTATCAACCATAAAACAGATAAAATCAACATGTTTGGAACGGTAAGTTTTAACCATAGTGTAAAACTTAAAGATATTTCTTTAGATCAAACTTATTTAGATAACAATCAAAATCCTGAGTCTTATTACGACCAAATAAGAGATGATTACCAGCAAAGAAATGCTATATTACTTAACCTTGGCAGTGAATTTTATTTAGACAGTTTAAACTCTATTACCATATCTTTACTTTATACTAATTCTGATAAAAATTATAATGCCAATTTATTCTTAAATGATTATCAACCACCTAATAGTTTAAGGCAAACATCAGAAAGATTGTCTTTAGACAACACCGATGAAAACTTGATGGAAGCTTTTTTGAATTATACCAAAAAATTTAACACTAAAGGTCATCAGCTTAGTTTTCATTTAAATTACGATCGTAATATTTCTAATAGTGAGAACTACATCACTCAAACCGAAATCAGTCCAAATAATAGTGATTATATTCAAGATATAACAAAAGACCAGGAGTTTAATAACTATTATTTCAAAATAGATTACGCTCTTCCATTAAAAAATAATGCCAAATTTGAAGCTGGCCATAAATCTGATATTAGAATTTACAACAACGATTTTTCACTAAGTGAACAAACACCTATATCACAACTCTTAATTGGCCCATACACCAATCAAATTGATTATAAAGAGAATATTTATGCCTTTTATGCCAACTTTTCTAAAGAATATGATAAGTTTAGTTATTCTCTTGGTTTAAGAACCGAAATATCCAACACTCAAATTGATGACGATCTTAACCTAACTAACTTTACTAATAATTATAATTATTGGTTTCCTTCGGCTTCACTGAATTACTATTTCGAAGATAATAGTAGCATCTCAGCCTATTACGCTCCATATGTTACAAGGCCCACAATTAAAGAACTTAACCCATTTAATCTCTTTACGGATGAGCGTTTTCAACAAATGGGAAACCCTTTTTTACAACCCTACTATACGCACTATTACCTGATAGAATATCATAAAGATTGGAATACTCTTTCATTAAATACGGCAGCATATTACACCAGCTCTAAAGATGGTATTTTAAATGTATTAACAGAAACCAATGACCAAACACCAGATGGTTATCCAATATATAGAAGATTTCCCATCAATATTGGTGATATTGATTATACAGGTATTGAGCTGGAGCTGACCTATATGCCTACTAATAAATTTAGAGTATACACTTTCTTTAGCCCATTTATTACAAAGTTATCTAATACTCCTGGAAAAGCTTACGATTATACCAATACAGTATATAGCGCAAGACTCATGGCTCAATATAAATTCACCAACACTTTTAGAATACAATTAAATGGTACCTATCAATCTAGTCTTAAAACGGCTATCAATGAGCTTGATGCTATTACTTATTTTAATGGTACTGTAAGTAAGGATATTTTGGAAGGAAAGGCAACTATTACGTTTAGAGTTAATGATATATTTCATTCTAAAGAATTTATTTACAAATCGCTAGAAGCCAATACACTTACCAATAGAAATGCCATTTACGACACACAATATTTACTTTCATTCTCTTATAGATTCAATAAAGCGAGTAGAAGAAACTCTCATAACAGAGCCAAAGAGGTTAATAAAAATATATTCGAAATAGAGGAAGGGAACTAAAAAAAGCTGGAAATAATTCCAGCTTTTTTATATATGCTTATCTTAAATAATTTACGACTTCAACTTTTTAGCTTCTCTTTTTAACTTTCTATCTTCTAAAAATGCTCCAAATAACCAATATGGTATCACAAAGGTTAATAAAAATATCATCAACCAAAAGCCCATTGTAAAAACTGATAAGAAAGCTAAGAATCCTAAAAATTGTTGAATTTCCATAAATAATAAATTGTGTTCAAAAATCTACAGCAAAAATAATACTTATTTTTAATTTCCTTGAAATTATATTTAATTTTTTCGAGAATAATTAACATAGCTTTAACACTCCACCACTTAAACTCAAAGCACCTTTGCGCGTCTTACTATTTTAATTAAAATTCTATATTAAATGAAATTTTTCCTTATTGCTATATGTTCATTATCAATAACCTTCTCCGCCTTTTCACAACAAAGACCTAAAAAACCTGGCAATAAAGCATCTTATGATGTAAGCGGTTTGGTGATAGAAAAAAGTAGTAATACACCTTTAGAATTTGCAACCATTATTTTAAAACCTATTAATTCTGATCAAGTTTTTGGTGGTTTAACTAATGAAAAAGGAAAGTTTAAAGTCTCAGTACCACAAGGCACTTATAATATTTCTATTGAATTCATTTCGTTTAAAACCATCAATTTTCCTAATAAAATAGTGAATAATGACTTAGATTTAGGGAGAATTATAATTGAGGAAGATGCACAGGCCTTAGATGAAGTTGAGATTATTGCCGAAAAAAGTACTGTTGAAATTAAACTCGACAAAAAAATATACAATGTTGGTAAAGACATGACGGTAAAAGGTGGTACGGCAAGTGATGTATTAGACAATGTGCCCTCTGTTACAGTAGATACAGAAGGCGCCGTTAGTTTAAGAGGTAATGAAAACGTTAGAATATTAATTAATGGTAAACCAAGTGGGCTGGTTGGATTAAATGACACGGAAGCTTTACGTCAATTTCCAGCAGAATCTATTAAAAAGGTAGAGGTAATCACTAGTCCATCTGCAAGATATGATGCAGAGGGTACAGCGGGAATTATCAATATTATTTTGCGTCGTGGTGAAGCGCAAGGTTTTAATGGTTCTGTGACTTTAAATGGCGGTATACCGGAATTTTACGGAGGCTCAACCAGTTTAAATTATAGACTAGAAAAAGTGAATTTTTTCACCAACATCGGCTATAGCCATAGAGAGGCTCCGGGTAATGCCCAATTTAAAACCATATACTTTTCACCAACGGCCTCAAATCCTTTTGTTAATGAAGATCGGGAATACCAAAGAGTTAGAAACAACCTGAATGTTAATTTTGGATTTGAGTACTTTATCTCAGATAAAACGTCATTTGTTACCAGTATTTTATATCGTGATGGTAATAATGGCTCTGTTTCAACTAATATTACAGATGCTTTTGATGCAAATATGGTATTGGATTATACCAGTTTAAGAATTGAAGATGAGGATGAAGACGATAAAGTATACCAGTATTCCTTCAATTTTACTCACGATTTTAATGAGGAAGGCCATAAATTAACTGCCGATTTTCAATACGAGTCTAACAGCGAATTAGAAGAAAGTTTAATTACTAACGAAGAAACTTATCCCCTGCCAATAGACAATCTATCAGAAAGCGTAATTTCCGATGAAGACCAAAAAAAGATTTTATTACAAGCAGATTATGTTTTACCAATTGGTGAAAATCAGCAATTTGAAGCTGGATACCGCAGTAATATTAACGATTTAACAACAGATTACAGGCTCTATAACGAAAATGTTGATGGCGATTTTATATTAAATCCTAAAGTTTCAAATATTTTTGTGTATGATGAAAACATTCATGCACTTTACTCGCAATATGGTAATAAATTTGGAAAATTTTCTGCTTTATTAGGTTTAAGAATGGAAGTTACCGATATCGATATCGAAATAAAAGATGAAAATTTAGATGCCAAGAAAAATTACACCAATTTCTTTCCAACAGCAAATCTAGCTTATGAATTAAATGAAAGCGAAAATTTTACTTTAGGATATAATCGAAGAATTAGCCGCCCAAGATCTCGGTTTATCAATCCGTTTCCTTCGCAATCGAGTAAATCAAATATATTTCAAGGAAATCCAGATTTAGATCCATCTATCTCAGATGGTTTAGATTTAGGCTATTTTAAAAGATGGGCCAAAGTAACGTTTAATACATCGATATACTATAACTATGCCACAGATGTATTTCAATTTATTAGCGAAGATACTGGAGAAATTACAGATGAAGGTATTCCTATCATTAGAAGAACGCCAATCAATCTAGCCACAGAGCAAAGAATTGGTTACGAGTTTTCGGTAAATTATACTCCTATACGTAAATGGCGTTTTAATGCTAGTTTTAATCTGTATAATTCTAAACGTGATGGCGAATATAATGGTGTAGATTATGGCGCTAAGAATACTAGCTGGTTTACCCGTTTTAGCTCAAAAATTGTGTTGCCTGCAGAGATTGACTGGCAAACTACTATGATGTATCGCGGCCCTTCAGAAGATGCTCAAAATAAACGAGATGGTATGTTTATGATGAATATGGCATTAAGTAAAGATATTTTAAAAGGTAATGGTACTATTTCGTTCAATGTAGATGACTTATTTAATTCTAGAAAAAGGGAAATGGAAACCTTAACAGACGACTTTGCACAAGAAAGCGCATTTCAATGGAGAGAAAGACAATTTAGAGTATCTTTTGCCTATCGCTTCAATCAAAAGAAAAAACGTGAACGACCAAGAAACGGTGGTTTTGATGGTGGTGGAGATGAAGGTTTTGGTGGATAACTTATTTTTAATCACCTAAAATTACTTATAAAAAATAGGGCATGAATTCAAAATTCATGCCCTATTTTAGTACCTTTACATTCTATTTTTTTAGTCTAAAATCTACACAAATGAAATATAGAATTGAACACGATACAATTGGAGAAGTTCAAGTGCCTTCAGATAAATTTTGGGGAGCGCAAACTGAAAGATCAAGAAATAATTTTAAGATTGGAGCACCGGCTTCAATGCCTCAAGAAATCATTGAAGGATTTGCCTACTTAAAGAAAAGTGCAGCCTATACCAATTGCGATTTAGGGGTTCTTAGTCAAGAAAAAAGAGATGCTATTGCTAAAGTTTGTGATGAAATTTTAGCTGGTGAATTAAATGACCAATTCCCATTAGTTATTTGGCAAACAGGATCTGGAACACAAAGTAATATGAATTGTAATGAGGTGATTGCCAATAAAGCTCATGTTAATAATGGCGGTAGCTTAGAAGATTCTAATAAGTTGATCCACCCTAACGATGATGTGAATAAATCTCAATCATCTAACGATACTTTTCCAACAGGAATGCACATTGCCGTTTATAAAAAAATAATAGAAAATACAATACCCGGAATTGAAATACTTAGAGATACACTTCAAAAAAAATCTGAAGCATTTAGTAATGTGGTAAAAATTGGAAGAACACATCTTATGGATGCTACTCCACTTACTTTAGGACAAGAATTCTCTGGTTATGTCTCTCAACTTAATCACGGTTTAAAAGCCTTAAAAAACACCTTAGCCCATTTATCAGAATTAGCACTGGGTGGTACGGCAGTAGGTACAGGTATTAATACACCAGAAGGATACTCAGAACTAGTGGCAAAATATATTGCAGAATTTACTGGTTTACCTTTTGTAACCGCAGAAAACAAATTTGAAGCACTGGCTGCACATGATGCCATAGTGGAAACTCATGGTGCTCTAAAACAAATTGCCTTTTCCTTAATGAAAATAGGTAATGACATTCGTTTACTCGCTTCGGGCCCTAGAAGTGGTATTGGTGAAATTATCATTCCAGCCAATGAACCAGGATCATCTATCATGCCTGGTAAAGTAAATCCTACACAGTGCGAAGCCTTAACTATGGTTTGTGCACAAGTTATGGGTAACGATGTTGCCATTACTATGGGAGGAGCTACTGGTCATTATGAATTAAATGTATTTAAACCAGTGATGGCTGCTAATGCCTTACAATCTGCTCAACTTATTGGAGATGCCTGTGTGTCTTTTAACGATCATTGTGCTGAAGGTATAGAGCCTAATTACGATAGAATAACAGATTTATTGAATAACTCATTGATGCTAGTTACCGCTTTAAACACTAAAATTGGATACGAAAAAGCAGCAAAAATTGCCAAAACAGCACATCAAAACGGTACTACTCTAAAAGAAGAAGCCATTAATCTAGGTTTTTTAACCTCAGATGAGTTTGACGCTTGGGTTAAACCCGAAGATATGGTAGGAAGTTTAAAATCATAAAACATTTAATAAGATGTGTAACAGTTTTAATAAGCGTTTTTTAGACGAGGCCTCTAAAAATTACAATGATCAAGATCATCGTGATGAAGCTGAAGTTGTTACACATCTTACTTTTATGACAAAAGCTGTAAAACAAGCTATCGAGGGATTATCTAAGAATGAAGGTGGCCCCTTTGGCTGTATCATCGTAAAAGATAATAAAATTGTTGGACGAGGCCATAATAAGGTAACTTCAACTAATGATCCTACTGCACATGCAGAAGTCGTAGCCATTAGAGATGCTTGTAAAAACTTAAATACATTTCAATTAAACGATTGTATTTTATACACCTCTTGCGAACCATGCCCTATGTGTTTAGGTGCTATTTATTGGGCTAGGCCACAAAAGGTTTACTATGCCTGTAACCAAAATGACGCTGCAAATATTGGCTTTGATGATGCCTTTATTTACAAAGAAATTGCATTGCCACAAAATGACAGAACTATACCTTTTGAACAAATTTATAGAAGTCTTGGTCTTGAAGCTTTCAAGGCATGGACAGATAAAGAAGATAAAACAGCTTATTAAAAAAGGGAGACTATAGAGTCCACCCTTTTCGATACTTTCTTCTTACAAATTGATTAGCGGTATCAAAGTTTTTAATGGTCATGTTTTTTCCATCCCACAATAACCTTTTTCTACCCGGAAAGCTTTTATTATCTCTTAAATTATAACTTCTAATGGCTAGATTACCCATTAATACAGATTCTGTAAGTGGCCCAGCATAATCAAACGACGATGTTAAGGCCTTATGTTCTTTACTGCCATAACCTGCTTTACAAGCATTAACCCAATCTGCCTGGTGCCCATTCTCAGGTAAATTAGAACCATTATTATTTTTAGGTGCCACTTCAATGTCTCCGTTATTATGGTAAATTTTAGGGTTTCTACCATAAGTACCACAAACCATAATGCCCTTTTCTCCATACATAATGGCCCCGTTAGAACTATCTTCATCTCCCATTGCATGATCAGCCGGAATTAAATCTGGGTGAAATGGTCTTAATCCACCATCTATCCAAGTCATTTTTAAAGTTTTAGGATTTTTATCAGTAGCTTCAAATTTCAATTCTGTCCTAGAAGAAGGCGGACAAGATTCTGGATAATAATCTGGTGTCCAATCTCTTGTAAATATAGCTCCCACACTACTTTCAACTTCAGTTGGATATTTTAAACCCAATACTCTAAATGGCGGATCCATTAAATGACATCCCATATCGCCTAAAGCACCGGTACCAAAATTCCACCACCCCCTCCACTTAAATGGATGATAAGATGGGTGATAATCTACCCATTCTGCAGGACCAATCCACGAATCCCAATCTAATCCATCTAATAATTTCGGCTTATCTGTTGGTGCTGCCATACCTTGTGGCCAAATTGGTCTATTCGTCCAAACTTCAACCTTATCTACCTTACCAATTTTTCCTTCGTCAAACCATT
>JAUIJW010000259.1 GCA_030431085.1 Bacteroidia bacterium | reverse complement strand
AATACTTCGTAACTCTTGTAAATCCCAACCACCAGTTACGTTTCCGTTTTCATCACGACCTTCTAACGTGTACCAAAATATTTGTCCTAATCCTGTGGCATCTGGACCCAAAGCAGGATTAACACCTTCAGGTAATAAACCACTTGGTAATGAGTTTAGTTTTTCGAGAATACGACTTCTACTCCAGTAAAATTCTATGTCTTCTTCAAAAATGATATAGATACTTGAAAAGCCAAACATAGACGAACTACGAATGGTTTTTACTCCAGGAATACCTAACAAGGATGTGGTTAATGGATAGGTAATTTGGTCTTCAATATCTTGTGGTGAACGACCATCCCACTTTGTAAATACAATTTGTTGGTTTTCTCCAATATCTGGAATTGCATCTACAGCTACAGGATTGCTTGGTAAAAATCCTGTATCCCAATTGAAAGGTGCATTTACTGTCCCCCATCCTACAAAAAGGACGAGTAGTAGTACTGCAACGAGTTTATTCTCTATAAGAAATTTGATTGCTTTATTAAGCATATATTTTGATTATTAAACAGTTAGACATTGATGTTTAGAAAACACCGAATACAACAAATTATCCTTATGACACAAAGCCATTGGATAAAACAGTCTAAAGTTTAAAAATCAAATTAAATACGTCTCGTCAATTTTGTAGAGTTGCCTTATGACGAGTGGCGGTTTGTACTCTTCGTAAGAAGATACATTATTTTTTATACCTTCAAAAAGGCTAATATATGTGTAAACAAATGAAGCAATGAATACCTGTTGTTCAAATGAAATTTTGTCAACTTGTAATTGAAGTTCGTCTTGACCTTCAATTGCTAATTGTTTATCATCGCAACAATTTTT
Source organism: Bacteroidia bacterium (assembly GCA_030431085.1). GTDB lineage: Bacteria > Bacteroidota > Bacteroidia > Flavobacteriales > Flavobacteriaceae > Lutimonas. The sequence continues at coordinate 1,479 of JAUIJW010000259.1, read as the reverse complement.
CTTGGTAATAGAACATCCTTCAGTAGAAGGTTTTTCCATTTCCATACCGCAACCTTTGGCTTTATGGAAAATAGCCGTTTCTACTAAAGTATCTCCGCAATAATGCATATTCATAGTAAATGACATTGTAGAGAATAACACTACAAAAGCCATTGCTAAAGACATTATTTTATGGAATACTTGTTTCATACTGATTGCAAAGCTACAAAAATTTAACAACTCCTTATTTTGTTTAACAGAAGTTTAATGGTTAACTCCATCTCATTCGTTGTAATCTAACTGCATTTAATATTGCTAATAATGCTACACCTACATCTGCAAAAACTGCTTCCCACATTGTTGCTAAACCACCTGCTCCTAAAATCAGAACAATTACTTTTACTCCAAATGCTAAAATGATGTTTTGCCATACAATTTTACGAGTGGAACGACTAATTTTAATCGCTTTTACCACTTTTGAAGGTTGGTCTGTTTGAATGATAACATCTGCTGTTTCAATAGCTACATCACTACCTAAACCACCCATTGCAATACCAACATCACTTGCAGCTAAAACTGGTGCATCATTAATACCATCACCTATAAAAGCAATTTTATTTTCAGGATTTTGTTTTAAAAGCTCAACTTCATTTAATTTATCTTCTGGTAACAAACCACCTTTAGCCTTTTCAATATTTAATTCTCTTGCTACTTGTTGGGTAATAGAATCTTTATCACCTGAAAGCATCATTATATTTTTAATTCCTACTTTATGTAATGCTGTAATGGTTTCTTTGGCATCTTCTTTTAATTCATCTGCAATGACAACATAACCTGCAAATTCATTGGCTATAGATACTAATACCATAGATTCTACAATAGTTTCTGTTTCCTCTAAAACTTTAATATTATTGGCTGACATTAGGGCTTTATTACCAACTAAAACAGTCTTACCATTTACTATACCTTTTAAACCTTTTCCTGCTATTTCTGTAACTTCGGAAGCCTCATAATCTGCACCTTCATCTTTATATTCTAAAATAGCTTTTGCTATTGGATGTGTGGATTGTTCTTCCATTGCCATCAGGAATTTCATAAACTCTTTTTCATCCCAACCAATTGCTTTGATTTCTTTTATTTTGAAAACACCTTTAGTAACCGTTCCTGTTTTATCCATCACCAACGTGTTTATCTTGGTCATTGCATCTAAAAAGGAAGCACCTTTAAATAAAATTCCATTTTTTGAAGCTGCTCCCAATCCTCCGAAATAACCCAACGGAATGGATATTACCAAAGCACAAGGACAAGAAATCACCAAGAAAATTAAGGCTCTGTATAGCCAATCTCTAAAAACATAATCATCTACAAAAAAGTATGGTAGAAACGTAACACCTATTGCTAAAAACACAACTATTGGTGTGTAAATACGAGCAAATTGTCTGATGAATAATTCGGTTTTGGATTTGCGAGCTGTTGCGTTCTGTACCATATCCAAAATTC
>JAUIJW010000046.1 GCA_030431085.1 Bacteroidia bacterium | reverse complement strand
AAATCGAATTATTTATCTACGAAGAAGATCTTGAAAAGGCCTCCCCTATCTTAGAACAATTCAAATCTGAAATGTTATCTTAAAAATAAGAAAAATATTTTTCTGTTATCTCAAAAAGAAATATATTTGCACCCCTAATAATAACGGCCTCGTGGCGCAACTGAATAGCGCATCTGATTACGGCTCAGAAGGTTACAGGTTTGAATCCTGTCGAGGTCACTAAAGCTTTAATATCAATTAGCAACAAAACCACGCATTTCATAAGACTTGCGTGGTTTTCGAGTTTTTAGAGGTTCATTTAATTTTAATCGATTCCCATATTAGGGGCTGCAATTTGTAAAAACATTTCGTAGAGAGCAAAGAAAACCTATTTAGGGGCACCTATATTAACACGTGCAGCAGTAACTACAAATGGTTTTTATATTTGTGATTTTACAGGAAATATCTACCATTCATTAAAAAACCAAAAAGATAGCCGTTCCTTCATTGGGTATGCTCTTTATTTGAATTTTCCCTTTATGCAGCATCATAATTTGTTTACATAAACTCAAGCCTATGCCACTACCATTTTTTTTGGTGCTAAAAAATGGAACAAAAACATCCTCAATAATTTCATTGGGTATCCCCTTACCATTGTCAATTACTTTGACAATCACATTTCCTTCAATACTACGTTTGGCAGATAAAGTTATTTTTGGTTGCTCTCTTTCTTTTACCGCTTCTATCGCATTAAGTACCAAGTTGATAAGTATTTGTTCAATCAAATAATGGTCTACCATCACTTTTAAGTCGCTATTCTCTAATTTAAATTCCAATGAAATATTCTTTTTATCTAAAGAAGGTTTCATTAATGTGCTAATATTCTCAAACAATTGACTTACCTGTGTTTCTTTCAAGTTCAATTTGGTAGCCTTGTTTAAACTACGATAAGTTTGTGCAAATTTTAATAGACCTTCACTTCTACTTTTAATACTGCTAATCCCTAGATTTAAATCTTGGACTTCTAACGGATTGTTTTCTGCATCGTCTATATTGCTTTTTAGGGTATGAAGTAATGTCTCTGCCAGTGAAGAAATAGGAGCAATAGAATTCATTATTTCATGTGTCATTACACTTAATAATTTTTTCCAAGCTTCCGATTCATTTCTGTTTAATGTTTCATTGATATTTTGTAAAACAATTAATTTAAATGCTTCTTCTTCAATATAAAATATAGAACTCGCAATCAGTACTTTTACTTTTTCATAGTCAATATTCAAGGTAATACTACTCCCTTTGGAATGATTGGTTTCAAAAACAGATTGATACAATTCAGGTTGACGTTCTTTTATAAATTGGATATTTTTAATAGAAGGAACACTTAAATTTTTTTTGAAAGAATGGTTAACCCATAACACCTTTCCGGTTGCAATATTATAGGCAATGATTCCTGTATCAATTAGTTCTAATATTTTTTGCAGATAAAGATGTTGTGCTTCTTTTTCACGGTTTATTTCCTTAATGGTTTTGTTAACTTCGTTAAACCCTTTATGCAATTCTCTTATATCTTCTGCCCCAGACTTTTCTGTAAACCATCTTGAAAAATCTCTATACTTTACCGATTCAAAAAAGTCATCCATTTCATCAAATCGCTTAGTAACATATTTACTTAGGTTATTGCCAATAAACAAAACCATGAAGACCAAGGGTAAAACAACCACTATGGTTAAAGGCAAATCTTCATTAAAATTGAGTTTGGTAAGTACAAAGGCCAATACAATCATCGCAAGCATCAAAAAGAAAATTCTTGCAAACAACCCTATTTTGTATTTTCTATAAGCCATATTTATGCATTCTTCTATACAATGCTGTTCGCGTAATTCCTAATTCCTTTGCAGATTTAGAAATATTGCCATTGTTCTTTTCAATTACTTTTGAAATGGTGTTTTTTTCTACTTCCTCTAAAGTTTGCTCCGTTTGTTGTATAGGCTTCTGGTGTTTTTCAATAGGAGAAAACACTAAGTCTTTATCTGTTAAAACAGAAGAATCTGACATTATAACCGCTCTTTCAAGCGCATATTGCAGTTCTCTAACATTACCAGGAAAATAGTATTGCTTTAACTTTTGCACAAAACTATCTGCCAAAGTAAAATTAGATTTCAAATACTTTTCCGCATACATCATCACATAATATTGAGCCAATAAAACAACGTCTTTATTTCTTTCCCTTAAAGGCGGGACAGTAATTTCTACTGTATTAATTCTGTACACCAAATCCTTTCTAAAGTAATTCTCATTTGCCAAATAAGAAATATCTTGATTGGTGGCGCAAATCAATCTAATATTAACCAGTATGGATTCATTTGAACCAATTGGAGTGATTTTTCTATTTTGCAATACAGTAAGTAGTCTAGCTTGTTGTTGCAAACTTATATTGCCAATTTCATCTAAAAATAAGGTACCTCCATTGGCCTGTTCAAATCGACCCATTCTATCTTCAATCGCATCGGTAAATGCTCCTTTTTTATGTCCAAATAATTCACTTTCAAACAAAGATGCAGTAAGCGCACCAACATCAACTTTTACAAAAGGCTGATCCTTTCGCATAGAATTGTCGTGAATTGCCTTTGCAATCAAATCTTTTCCTGTGCCATTTTCTCCTAATATTAAAATATTGGCATCGGTTGGAGCTATTTTATTAATCTTATAAAACACCTCTTCCATAACAGGACTTTCCCCAATTATTTTGGTGCTATAAACTAAATTGTGCTTTTTTTTAGGTTTACCTGATTTCTTTTGTTCTAAAATTTCTTTTATCGATGAAAGTAATTTTTCATTTTGCCAAGGCTTTACTAAAAAATCGGCAGCACCTTTCTTTAAAGATTTTATTGCCAAGTCTAAATCACCATAAGCCGTTATCAAAATCACAGATATTTCGGCATCAAATTCTTTAATTTTACGCAACCAATAAATACCCTCATTACCTGTATTCACCACTGCATTAAAATTCATATCCAATATAATTACGTCAAACTTATTTTTGGTTAGCAAAGTTTGAATTTCATTAGGGCTTTGAGCTGTTACTACATTTTTTGCTTTTGATTTTAATAGCAAACGCATAGCGGTAAGTACATCTACATCATCATCTACAACTAATATATTGGCATTTTTAAGTATCATGATTACAATATTACGATAATAATAAACTGTCTAAAAATTTTTAAAGTGGAATTTTAAAGTCTTAAAATTATGTTACAGTATCGCACATACTTGTATCATTTTCGAACACTTAATAAACTATAATTATTTATATATGCTTGATTTTGTACAAGTTATGTTTTGGCACGATATTACATATGATTTGTTATAAATAACTAACTCATGGATGTACCAATTGAAAAGAAAAGATTCCCAAAATCAAAAATTATCCTAATTGTTGGATCTATTCTTGCCATATTATTAATCATTTTTATGATTTCCAGCGCTGGAGGGAGCTCCAGATTGAATGTAGATGCTGAAAGAATTTCTATTAGTGAAGTAAAACAGGGTATTTTTCAGGAGAATATTCCTGTTAGCGGTATCGTATTACCTATTACCACCATTTATTTAGATGCCCTAGAAGGTGGAAGAGTTGAAGAAAAATTTGTAGAAGATGGTGCAATTATGAAAAAAGGAGAGCCCATTTTACGTTTGTCTAATACCGATTTAGAATTAAGTTTAGTGAATCAAGAAACTTCTGTATACAACTTACTTACCCAAATGCAGATATCTCAAAATGCTGCCAGACAAAATACAATCAACAAATTAAATCAAATGACAGATGTAGATAATGCGCTTATTGAAGCGGAACGCATCTATCAACTTAATAAAAAATTATATGAGGCTGATGCTATAGGCCGTCAAGAATACCAAGAATCTGAAAATAATTATAACTACCAAAAACAAAGAAAGGTATTGGCAGAACAAATACTAAAACAAGATTCAACTTCAACCAAAGAAGAACTGCAACAAGCAAAGAATTCATATATCAGAACTCAAAACGCTTTAAAATTAATGCGTAAAAAAGTAGGTGATTTGGTTGTAAAAGCACCAGTAGATGGACAACTTACATCATTAGATTCTGAGATTGGACAATCTATCAACAAAGGAGACAGGCTTGGTCAAATTGATGTGCTTAGCGGATTTAAGGTTAGAGTTGATATTGATGAGCATTATATCTCACGAATTTACGTAGGGCAAATTGGTAGTTTCACGTTTAACAACCAATCGCACAATCTAATCATCAAAAAAGTATATACCCAAGTAAACAATGGTAGGTTTCAAGTAGATATGCAGTTTGAAAAAGATATTCCTAAAGAAATACGAAGAGGGCAATCTTTACAAATTAGATTGGCTCTAAGCGCTGAAAAACAAGCCTTATTGGTTCCCAAAGGAGGATTCTTTCAGCAAACTGGTGGTAATTGGATTTTTAAGTTAGATGATGATGGCAATACAGCTTATAAAACAGATATACAATTAGGAAGTCAAAATACTGAATATTACGAAGTTCTTAATGGTTTAAACGCTGGAGATAAGGTAATTATATCTAGTTATGACAACTACGGTGACAAACAAGAATTAAAATTAAAATAATACATACAAAATGATACAAATTAAAGATTTAGAAAAATTTTACAGCACAGAAGATATCAAAACTATTGCCTTAAATAAGCTGTCATTTGAAGTGAAAGAAGGTGAATTTATTGCAGTAATGGGGCCTTCTGGTTGTGGTAAATCTACCCTTTTAAATATTTTAGGTCTGCTAGACGATTGCGATGGTGGTAGCTTTATTTTTAATGGAGAAGAAGTTACCAACTACAACGAAAGAAAAAGAGCCAATATTAGAAAACACAATATTGGATTTGTATTTCAAAGCTTCAATCTAATCGATCAACTAACGGTTTTTGAAAATGTTGAATTGCCTTTGATTTATACCGGCATGAAAAAAGCAGAACGTACCAAAAAAGTACATGAAGTACTCGAAAAAATGCAAATTATGCATAGAAGAAAACATTTTCCGCAGCAATTATCAGGTGGGCAACAGCAAAGGGTGGCAGTAGCCAGAGCTGTAGTTAATAACCCAAAACTAATTCTTGCCGATGAGCCTACAGGTAATCTGGATAGTAGTAATGGTAATGAAGTAATGGATTTACTTACCGAACTAAACAACCAAGGCACCACCATAGTAATGGTAACACATAGTGAGCACGATGCTAAATTTTCGCATAGAATTATTAGAATGTTAGACGGACATAAAGTAACAGAAAATAGCTTGGTTTAACAGAAAAAAAACCAAACCCAGAAGGTTAAAATTAAAAAATCATGATCAAAAATTATTTTAAAATCGCCTGGAGAAATCTTTTAAAGAATAAAGTGTATTCCTTCATTAATATTTTTGGCTTAGCCATTGGAATGGCCGTAACTATAATGATAATGCTTTGGATTAGTGATGAAATTAGTTATGATACATATTTTAAAAATCACAATCGCATTGCACAAGTATTCCAAAGCCAAACTTTTAATGGTGATATTGGCACAGGGCCTGCAATTCCAAGGCCATTAGAAATGGAGCTTCGCAATAATTATGGTGATAATTTTAAACATATTTCCATGTCGTCATGGACACAATCTAGGTACCTAAAATACGGCAATAAAAGCATCTCTAGATCTGGTAATTATATGCAGGAATCAGGATTAGAAATTTTTGATTTTCATATCCTAAAAGGGAAAAAGAATGGATTGGTAGAAATAAATTCTATTATGCTTTCAGAATCTACTGCTTATGCTTTATTTGGCAACGAAGATCCAATAGGAAAAATGGTTGAAGTCAATAATACAGATAATATGATTGTTACCAGTATTTTTGAAGATATACCAACCAACACTACTCTAAATGGCATCAATTTTTTAATACCTTGGAAAAAATATATCACCCAAGAATGGGTACAAAATGCTGCTGATAACTGGGGCAATAACTCTTTTCAGATGTTTGCACAAATTGCAGACAACTCTACCATGAAAAGTGTTACAAATAAAATCATCAATTCTAAAAAAGTAGCTAATGAGGATACTGCAGAGTACAATCCTCAAATATTTTTACTACCTATGAACGATTGGCATTTACGTTCTTCTTTTGAAAATGGCGTTCAAGCTGGAGGGAGAATAGAAAACGTTTGGTTATTTGGAATTATTGGTGGATTTGTATTGTTTTTAGCCTGTATTAACTTTATGAATTTGAGTACTGCCAGGTCTGAAAAAAGAGCAATGGAAGTAGGTATTCGAAAAGCTATTGGGTCAAGTAGAGAACAATTAATCAAACAATTTTTAAGCGAATCTTTATTGGTTGTTGTATTTGCTTTTGTGGTAGCCATTTTATTGGTGCTACTATCGCTTAACGGATTTAATTCTCTTGCTAGCAAAGAAATTGCATTTCCTTTTAGCAGCTTACAATTTTGGGGTTATTCATTAGCATTTATTTTATTTACGGCTATACTCTCCGGAAGCTATCCTGCCTTATACTTATCCTCTTTTAAACCTGTAAGGGTGCTAAAAGGCACATTTAAAGCTGGGCGCTTTTCAGAATTACCAAGAAAAGTTTTAGTAGTAACACAATTTACAGTTTCAGCGGCTTTAATTATTGGGACTTTAGTGGTTATGCAGCAAATTAATCATAGCAAAAATAGACCTATTGGCTATAACAAAGGAGGTCTGATACAAATTCCAACTATGAGTCCTGAATTTACAGGTAAATATGATTTTATGCGAAATCAGTTTATGGCTTCAGGTGCTGCAATTGAAATGTCAACCTCTAGTAGTCCAACTACCCAAATTTGGTCTAATAGAAGTGGATGGGACTGGGAAGGAAAACCTGATGGGTTTCAAGAAGATTTTGCATGGACAGAAGTATCTTATGAATACGTAAAATCACTAGGAATGAAAATAGTTGAAGGAAGAGATTTTTCAAGAGATTTTGCTACAGATTCTATGGCAATATTAATCAATCAAACAGCTGTGGAGTATATGGGTTTAAAAAACCCTGTAGGTAAATATTTAAGAGATAATGATGAAGATGACCCTGGACCACCTTTACAAATTATTGGTGTGGTTGAGGATGTTATTACCCAATCGCCTTACGAACCAGTTAAACAAGGCCTTTATGTTTTTGATAGATTTAATAATGCAAGTTATTATAATTTAAGGCTCAACCCTAACAAGAGTGTGGCCGCAAATTTGGAAATTGTAGAAAACACATTTAAAAAGTTTTTTCCAAACCTACCATTTGAATATCAATTTGTAGATGAAGAATATGGACAAAAATTCGCGGCCGAAGAACGTATAGCAAGTCTAGCTAGAGTTTTTACAGGACTGGCAATATTTATTAGTTGTTTAGGACTTTTTGGATTGGCATCATTTGTAGCGGAGCAACGCACCAAAGAAATTGGTGTTAGAAAAGTACTTGGAGCATCGGTTACCAATCTTTGGGCTTTACTTTCAAAAGATTTTGTGCAACTCGTAATTATCGCCTTATTATTGGCTATCCCAATAGCCTATTATATCATGCAACAGTGGATTCAAAAGTTTTCTTATAGAACCGATATTTCTTGGTGGATATTTTTAGCTGCTGGTATTGGAGCACTAACAATTACGGTAATCACTGTAAGTTTTCAAGCTATTAAAGCTGCATTGGCAAACCCTGTTAAAAGCTTAAGAACTGAATAAATTTAAAACATCATGATCAAAAATTATTTTAAAATAGCATGGAGAAATCTTAAAAGCCAACCATTTTTTACCTTTTTAAACGTAATGGGTTTGGTAATTGGTATTGCAGGTAGCTTATTGATTTCACTTTACATTTACGATGAACTAAACTTTGACAATATGTATACCGATGCGGATAGAATTTACCGCATCAATATAGATGTAAAGTTTGGAGGTCAGGAAACAAACGGTTCTGAGGTAAGTGCACCTATTGCTGGAGCCATACTAAATGACTACCCACAAGTAGAGATGGCAACACGTTTTAGAAACAGAGGAAGTGCATTGGTTAAAGCCAATGATAATGATGCCAATGTAAAGGAATCTAATACCACTTCAGTGGACCCTTCATTTTTCAACATGTTTGATTTTGATTTGTTGTATGGCGATAAAAATACAGCACTAAAAGATGCAAATACTGTAATCTTAACCAGAAGTGCTGCTGAAAAACATTTTAAAATTGAAGAAGCCATTGGAAAATCAGTAATTATAAATAACAACCAAACTTATGTAGTTACAGGTATTATTGAAGATATGCCAAAGAATTCCATATTAAGAAACCATAGTGTATTTATGAGTTTAGTTGGTGTTGAAGAAGCCTTAGAAAACGATTGGGGAAGCAATAATTTTGCAACTTTTGTCAAGCTAAGACCCGATGCCAAAATTGCAGATTTTGATCAGGCAATTCAGGCCCTTTTTAGTAAATATATTATTCCTTGGGCACAAAGTTTTGTACCTGGTATTACTGAAGAGCAATTTATTGCCTCTGGAAACTTCTATAACTTTAGTACCATAAATATCAAAGACATTCATTTACACTCAAACCGTCATCCCGAAATGAGCCCTAATGGTAGCATTCAAAATGTGTATATTTTATCTTTTATAGCCTTGTTTTTAATTGCCTTAGCTAGTGTCAACTTTATGAATTTGTCTACGGCTCAATCATTAAAAAGAGCCAAAGAAGTAGGAATTCGTAAAACTTTAGGCTCCAAAAAAATTGAATTAATTGGACAGTTTTTGGTAGAATCTGGGCTTATCACATTTATCTCTTTACTCTTAGCAATTGTAGTGGCTGCTATAGCAATGCCATTTTTTAATCAGCTTGCCGATAAAGATATATCTCTACCAATAGCAAATCCAATATTTTGGTTGGTTTTGATTTTATTCGGAACTGTTTTAGGTATCCTTTCCGGACTTTACCCAGCCTTTTTTATGTCGAAATTTAAGCCTGTAAAAGTGCTTAAAGGCAGTGCTTCAGGAAGCAAAGGAGGCAATGGTATTAGAAATTCATTGGTAGTATTTCAATTTGCAATTTCGGTGTTTTTAATGGTGAGTACTTTGGTAGTTTTTAAACAATTAAAGTACATCCAAAATAAAGAATTAGGTTATAGCAAAGAACAAGTTTTGGTTATTGAAGATGTATATGCGGCAGGTAACCAAGTGCAAACTTTAAAACAAAAAGCAAAGCAATTAACACAAGTAATAAATGCGACGCTTAGTAGCTTTTTACCTACACCTTCTAGTCGAAGTGATAGCTCGTTTTTTGAAGAAGGAAAAACAGCTCAAGAAGAAGCCTTACAAATGCAGCAATGGGGCGCAGATTTTGATTATCTCTCTACTTTAGATTTAGAATTAATAGCAGGTAGAGATTTTGATAAAAATTTCAGTACAGATTCTACAGCCATTATTGTTAACGAAGCTGCAGTAGCCATTTTAGGTGTAACTCCAGAAGAAGCATTAGGTAAAAGAGTTACGAGTGATTTTAATGAAGAAGACCCTGTTTATCTTACCATAATTGGTGTAGTAAAAGACTTTCATTTTAAATCACTAAGAGATAACATTGAAGCATTGAGTATTGGAATTGGAAATTATTCTAATGCATTAACTTTAAAATTAAATAGCAATAACTTTAGTCAAACCATTGAACAATTAGAACAAATTTGGAATAGTGTAGCACCTGGACAACCATTTAGTTATTATTTTTTAGAAGAATCCTTTAATGAATCTTATAAAGCGGAGCAAAGACTGGGAAGCATCTTTACCATTTTCACCATACTTTCTATCATAATTGCTTGTCTAGGCCTTTTTGGTTTGGCAACTTTCAATGCCGAAAAAAGAGCTAAAGAAATTGGAGTAAGAAAAGTACTGGGCGCAAGTGTAAGTCAGATTACCTACAAATTGGCCATTGACTTTTTAAAATTAGTGGTACTTGCCATACTCATTTCTATACCGTTTGCTTGGTACGCCATGAGTAAATGGCTAGAAGATTTTTCATATCGTATTGAAATAGGTTGGGGTGTTTTTGCCATAGTTATTGTATTGGCTATAGTTATTTCAATACTTACGGTAAGTTATCAAAGCATAAAAGCAGCTATTGTTAACCCAGTAAATAGTTTAAGAAACGAATAAACTAATATTTGAAAGAATGTAAATCATAATAAATACAAAGTCATGATAAAAAATTATTTTAAAATAGCGTGGAGAAATATCATTATCAACAAAGGATATGCTGCTATTAATATTGGCGGATTAGCGGTTGGAATGACCGTAGCCATGTTGATTGGCTTATGGATTTATAGTGAACTTTCGTATAACAAAAGTTTTGAAAATTACGATAGGATTACACAGGTATGGCAACACCAAAGTTTTAATGGTATTACGGGTTCCCAAGTGGCGAATCCAGCAGTAATGGCTGATGCTATTCGAAGTGATTTTGAAAGTGACTTCACTTATGTATTACAAGCCTCATGGAATTTTGATCATGCCTTACAATATGGTGATAAAGTGTTTTTTAAACCAGGTTCCTATTTTGAGCCAGGGGTAACCGAAATGCTGAGTTTACATATGCTAAGAGGTAGTAGAAAAGGCTTGCAAGAAATGCACTCCATTCTTTTATCCGAATCTGTGGCTAAAGTATTTTTTGGAGAAGAAGATCCAATGGGTAAAATCATAAAAATGGATAATGAAATAGATTTAAAAGTAACTGGCGTTTATGAAGACCTTCCTGAAAACTCTACTTTTAGTCATTATACCTTTTTCTTGCCTTGGAAATTATATTTGAGTCAAAACTCATGGATTGAACAAATGGAAAATCCTTGGGGAAGCAATTTTACCCAAACCTATGCCATGATAGCCGAAAACTCCAATTTGGCATCAATTAACCAAAGAATAAAAGATGTTAAATTAAAAAGAGTTCAAGAACCAGAAAAAAAATACAATGCTCAGGTGTTCTTACACCCAATGTCGCAATGGCATTTACAATCTAACTTTGAAAATGGCATTCAAACTGGTGGTAGAATTGATAATGTATGGTTATTTGGTATTATTGGTGTTTTTGTACTATTTCTAGCTTGTATCAACTTTATGAATTTAAGCACTGCCAGATCTGAAAAAAGAGCCAAAGAGGTAGGTATTAGAAAAGCCATAGGATCTAAAAGAGAGCAATTAATTTCTCAATTTTTTAGCGAATCTATTCTAATTTGTTTAATTGCTTTTGTACTTTCCATAATACTCATTTTATTGATTTTACCTTTTTTCAATCAAATTGCCGAATCTAAAATTGTACTTTTTTGGAGAGAGCCAATATTTTGGTTAATTGGCATAGGATTTAGTGTGTTTACAGGCATCGTTGCTGGAATTTATCCAGCAATTTACCTCTCTTCATTTAATCCTGTTAAAGTTTTAAAAGGCACTTTTAGTGTAGGTAAATACGCGGCAGCACCTAGAAAATTATTGGTTATTTTTCAATTTAGTATTTCTATAGTTTTAATTATTGGAACCATTGTAGTTTATCAGCAAATTCAGCATGCACAAAACAGACCTATAGGTTATAGCAAAGATGGATTGGTTACCGTTACTACAAATCCAGAAACATATAAACATTTTGAAACCATAAGAAACATTCTAAAAAACAATGGCGCTATTGTAGAAATGACACAATCTACCAGCCCTACCACCGAAGTTTACAATACCAATGGCGGCATAGAATGGAAAGGAAAAGACCCAGATTTTGCAGTTGATTTTCCAAATAACGCAGTAACCCATGAATATGGTAAAACTGTAAATTGGAAAGTTAAAGACGGAAGGGATTTTTCAAGAGAGTTTGGTACGGATTCATTAGCATTTATCTTAAATGAATCAGCCGTAAAATTCATGAATTTAAAAGATCCTATTGGTATGGAGTTAAAATGGAATGATAAATCATACCATATCATTGGAGTGGTTGAAGATATGCTCGTGCAATCGCCTTACAAACCAGTTCGACCTTCTTTATTTCACCTGAGTGATAGTCAAGAAAACGTATTCATCCTAAAATTAAATCCTAAAGAAAGTGCCAATGCTTCTATAGCAAAAATAAAAGAAGTGTTTCAAACCTATAATCCTGCCATTCCTTTCCAAGCCAATTTTGTAGACGAAGCTTTCGCCCAAAAATTTGGCAACGAAAGGCGTATTGGGAAATTGGCTAGCTTTTTTAGTTTACTGGCCATTTTTATTTCTTGCCTAGGATTATTCGGTCTAGCCTCTTATGTGGCGGAGCAAAGAACCAAAGAAATTGGGGTAAGAAAAGTATTGGGAGCAAGTATTGCTAAACTTTGGAAAATGCTCTCTAAAGATTTTATCATTTTAGTAGTTATTTCTTGCATCATAGCTGTACCTGTTGCCAATTATTTAATGCAAACATGGTTAGCAAAATTTGATTATAGAACGCCTATTTCATGGTGGGTATTTATTGCAGCAGTTGTAGGCGCTCTAGTGGTAACTTTAATTACCGTAAGCTATCAAGCTATAAAAGCTGCAAAATCTAATCCCGTTAAAAGTTTAAGAACAGAGTAAACTAAACCTTATGTTAAAAAACTATTTTAAAATAGCGTGGCGCAGTATAAAGAAAGA
>JAUIJW010000258.1 GCA_030431085.1 Bacteroidia bacterium | reverse complement strand
ACCCATACAGAGCCAGGGGTTAAAGGTAATACAGCAACAAACGCTACAAAACCTTCTACTGTTGAAACTGGAGCGAAAATTAATGTGCCTTTATTTATTAATGAAGGCGATAAAATTAAAATTGATACAGAAAAAAGTGCTTATCTAGAAAGAGTTAAAGAATAAATATCTTATGAAATTTTCTAGAACCTATACTTTAAAAGAAATATCTCAGATATCTAACACACAATATGTTGGTGATGATAATTTTCCAGTGTTAGGTATGAATGAAATTCATGTGGTTGAGCCAGGTGATATTGTTTTTGTTGATCATCCAAAGTATTATGATAAAGCTCTGCAAAGTAAGGCTACAGTCGTTATGATTAATAAAAAAGTCGACTGTCCAAAGGGGAAAGCTCTCTTGATTTCAGACGATCCTTTTAGAGATTTTAATAAGTTATCATTATATTTTAAGCCATTTCAATCAGCTTCTCAAGCTATTGCATCTACAGCAAAAATTGGGGAAAATACAGTAATTCAACCAAATGTGTTTATTGGGAATAACGTAGTCATCGGAAAAAATTGTTTGATTCACCCCAATGTAACCATTTATGATAATTGTATCATTGGAGACGACGTAATTATTCACTCAGGAACAGTATTGGGTGGAGATGCTTTTTATTATAAGAAAAGAGAAAATGGTTTCGATAAACTTTTATCTACCGGAAGGGTAGTGGTTGAAAACAATGTCGAGATAGGGGCTACCTGTACAATTGATAAAGGAGTGACTGGGGATACTACCATTGGAAAGGGTACAAAAATTGATAATCAAGTACAAATAGCACATGATACCGTAATTGGTGAAGAATGTTTAATAGCCTCTCAAGTAGGTATTGCGGGGTGCTCAATTATAGAAGATGAAGTTATTCTTTGGGGGCAAGTAGGTATTATTAGTGGTGTTACCATTGGTAAAAAAGCTGTAGTACTTGCTCAGGCAGGTGTATCTAAGTCTTTAGATGGTAATAAAGTATATTTCGGTTACCCGGCAGGAGATGCTAAAGAAAAATATAAAGAGTTAGCCCTGTTAAGACGGTTGCCAAAAATTATAGAAAAATTAGAAAAATAATTTAAAAAATCGATTCATTCAACTACTTTTGTAAGGCAAAATAATTTGAGAATTAAATCGATTAATTCGTTGATCATAAAATAAAAGAAAATGAGTGTTTTAGTTAACAAAGATTCAAAGATAATTGTTCAAGGTTTTACTGGTAGTGAAGGTACTTTTCACGCTTCACAAATGATAGAATATGGCTCAAACGTCGTTGGTGGTGTTACACCAGGTAAAGGAGGGCAAATACATTTAGACAAGCCAGTATTTAATACTGTGGCAGAAGCTGTAGAAAAAGCACAAGCCAATACCTCAATTATATTTGTACCGCCAGCATTTGCTGCAGATGCCATTATGGAAGCTGCAGAAGCGGGAATTAAAGTTATTATTTGTATTACAGAAGGTATTCCAACGGCGGATATGGTTAAGGTAAAAGCTTATATTGCAGATAAAGATTGTCGTTTAATAGGTCCTAACTGTCCAGGTGTGATTACACCTGAAGAAGCTAAAGTAGGTATTATGCCTGGTTTTGTATTTAAAAAAGGTAAAGTAGGTATTGTTTCTAAATCTGGTACCTTAACTTATGAAGCTGCAGACCAAGTGGTAAAACAAGGTATGGGTATCACAACGGCTATTGGTATAGGTGGCGATCCAATAATTGGTACCACAACCAAAGAAGCGGTTGAGCTATTAATGAATGATGACGATACAGAAGCTATTGTAATGATAGGAGAAATTGGTGGTCAGCTTGAAGCGGATGCTGCAAAGTGGATAAAAGCTGATGGTAATCGTAAACCAGTGATTGGTTTTATTGCAGGACAAACAGCTCCGGCAGGAAGAACTATGGGACATGCAGGTGCCATTGTTGGTGGTAAAGATGATACTGCTCAAGCTAAGATGGAAATTTTAGAAGCTAATGGTATTCATGTGGTAAAATCACCAGCAGAAATAGGTGTAAAAGTTGCAGAAGTACTGAAATAAATGTTAAAGAAATATTAAACTTTAACAGTCTTTAATATAGATAAACTTGCTATCAATATATTTGGTAGCAAGTTTTTTATTTTCAATTAATTAATAACTCAAACAACAATGATTAAACTAAAATTTTTATTACTAATGTTACTTACAATTGGCTTTATAAGTTGTAAGCAACAAAATTCAAATCAAGATAAGTATGCCACAGAACAGCATAAAGATGCTAATGGGTTTAGCTATGAAACGGTAAATAATGATCCTACAGGACTGCGTCTATATACATTAGATAATGGTTTAAAGGTTTATTTAAGTCAGA
>JAUIJW010000257.1 GCA_030431085.1 Bacteroidia bacterium | reverse complement strand
GAAATGCTTTGGCCATGGCTAACTGTGGTACTTCTTTACCACCACCGAAAATTCCGAACTTAGCCTTCCCCGTAAGTACTTCACGTCTACCTAACAAACTACATTCTCTACTTATAATGGCCGTTTTGTAATCAGATAAAACTTCTTTTTTAAAATCTTCAAATGAAATGTTTTTGGTGGTTTCAATTGTGCTGTTTTCCATGATGTTTTATTGATTTTTTGCTCACTGCAAATATAGGCATTTAATACTATAAGGTGGTTGGTTGTAATAAGTTGAACAATAGTGAGATATGAATTTTAACATTTCAAAAAATCATTAAAATCGCAATTCCTTAACAAAAAATTATGCAAATTAATAAAATCCTCTTTTGATAAAATTGTAGATTCTACCAGGACTTATTGTGAGTACAAATCTAATTCTCGAACCATAATTGGGTAAGCTAGGTTCGAACCCTAAACTTGATTGTAGCGGAAAGTATAGTTCAAGAAAATTATGGATAAAATTTAATCGAATACCAGTATCATATCTAAATTGTGTGTTTTCGTTTTTATTTTTATAAAACCCACCATCTACATAAGCTTCTATCCATCGCCATATACCCACACTAAAATTACTGGTAAGCATCCATTGGTTGGCAAATTGTTCGTCAAACATACTTTTAAACCCTCCTTCGGCAATAATAATCTCTTGACTTAAAAAACCAGAACTTTCAGATCTTCCAAAATAATTATAATCAAACATATAATCGCTAGGTCTGTCTAAAGCAAAACTGAAAAAATCACTATCAGAATTGTTGTGAAAGAATGTGCCGAAAAATAATCTAAAATCAAACTGCCTATTACTGTCTGTTAATTTTCTGTATCTAAAATCGATAGAGGCTTTGCTAAATTTATCGCCAAATTGCAAGTCTGCATAATACCTCAAGTCTTGTATAATGTCTGGTTTGGCATAGCCATATCGAAGATTAAAAATATTATATTTATAGGCTTCATCATTAATAACACCGTCTGGTAATTCTTTATTGACGCTAACCAGTCTTGCGACTAAACCTTTGCCACCCACATCTCTTAAGCTGTTTCTGTGAAAGTCTACTTCAATAAATGGTGTAAATTTAGTGAAGAGCAAGCCTTGGTCGTAATGAGATTGACCACCAGCTATTCCGGCACGATACCTATAAACAAAGCTATTTTCTGGTAAGTGTTGGTAGACTAAAGAAAAATATCCTGTTAAAGTTTGACTTTTAAAGCCATAGGTTGGAGTAACTTCAAACAACCATCTTTTTTTGAACATGGCCTGATTGTATAGTCTAGGCCCCAATAAAATACCATCATAAAAGTTATATGAGATATAGGCATTGTAAAAAATTTGATTGTAATAAGGGTCTTCAATATCTTTAAAGAATGTGAACTTTAAAGGTCTGTTGAGTAATTTCCTATTTAATTTTTCCCAATTATTTCTAAGGTTTAATTCTGGATATAAATATTCATAGTTTAAAGAAACTCTGTCAATATTCTTGCTAGGAACTGTAATCGTTGTGGTAGAATCTATGGGCTCAATCCATTGCTTAGTCACAATATCTTTTTTATTAACGGTATATAATGTAATAGGAGCTTTAAAAGTGGTAAGATTTTTTACGTGAATCTTAACAGAATCTTTTTTTGGTTCAAGTTTAGTAATGGTATAGTCTATTTTCTTTTTAGAATACAGATAATTCTCAAAAAACCAATCTAAATTTTTGTTACTTCTTTGCTGAATTAATTGATTAAATTTTTCACTGGAGGTTAATTGAAGTTGGTTTTTTTGATAAAATTCTTGCATAGATTGATGAACGATACTAGTCCGGCTTTGTAAGGATTAACAATTTTGCGATTAAACGTTGACAATGAATCGGATCTTGTACTTAGTGCTTGGTCGAGATTTTTTCGAGCGGCAAACTGATACACAAATGGATATTTACCATTAAATTCTAGTTTAGATATATTGTACCTTTTGATACCCCAAATTTTTGAAATCTTACCAATAGCTTTAACCTCTGGATAGTATTTTTTCACATATTCCATCATCATATAAACTTGAAAGGCATCATTCAACCAGTAATCATTTCTTTTATTGATGATAATTGTATTTTCAATATATTTTTTGGTCAAAGCTTTAAACATCATGATATCCCATTCAAAAATCTCTGAAAATCCATAAGTCATCATACGGTTTGCCTGCTTGGATTGTCGATAGGCCTGATCGTTGTTGTAGGACCTGCGTTTAAATTCCGGATCTTCCAAATCGAGTCCTCCTGCCCAGTAGCTGGCAACGTTCACGATGCGTGCTTCCGGAGATTCCCTCAATTTTTTTTCAAATGCCAGGATCATCCAATAATAACTGAGCACATTTGTT
>JAUIJW010000256.1 GCA_030431085.1 Bacteroidia bacterium | reverse complement strand
AAGGTACTGCGCTAAAATGTAGGTAAACATAATGGCAATACCATAAAAGGGCCATGGTTGATAAAAAGAGTTTAAAGCTATCATAGCATCCGATATCACAAATAGAACTGCACCCGTCAACATCCATTGGCTTGGTCTTGATCTTAAAACTAGGTAATTTAACAAGGCTAAAGTGCCCATCAGCGATATTGTCGCTCCATAAATTAACACTGGTATTAACAACTCATTTAAATTGTTTTTTAATAACGATATTAAAATAATATAAAAGATTAAAAACGGTGAACTAGCGACTAGTTTGTGTTTTAATCTACTGACTAATAATTGTTTATATATGATTTTAATATATAAAATTTGAGCAATTAAGAATGCACCAATTCCCCATAAAAACATACCACCCTTATTCAATAAAAAAACATCTCCTAACCACGAAAAAATAAGTGCACCAACATACCAATAGCTAATTCTAGCTACTGAAACCATATACAAACCTAATAAACTCAACATGAGTAATGGCTTAGCTATTAATTCAACAACGCTTAGATCTAAAGCCACGGCCAAAATATCTGTACAAGCCAATACAATATAAATTGATAAATAAAATTTCGTTGATCTAAATATTGTCATAGATGCGTTTATAAAAATCGAAAATATGACATTTAATTGGATCTACACTCCTAAAAAAAAGACGAATGTAAATTGGAAGGTAATGACTTCATTTTTTTATATTTGGTCGCAATTGATAAATTACGCCTATGTGTTCTGCAACTTCATTACCTCATTTTAAATTAGAAAAAATAAACCTTATTGTATGTACCGTGCTAGGGCTATTTACCATGTATTATGGAACTGCTCAAACACACCATACCTATAGTATTTCTTTTGAAAATGCCGAGCATCATGAAGCTAAAGTATCAGCTATATTTGATCATTTAGAACATAAAGTATTGCAACTACGCATGAGTAGAACTTCACCGGGAAGATATGCTTTACATGAATTTGCCAAAAATGTTTATGAGGTAACTGCCTTAAATGGTAAAGGCGATACTTTAGAGGTAACAAGGCCTAACCCATATCAGTGGAATGTTGCTAATCATGGCGGTACGGTAATTTTATCTTATAAACTATATGGCAATCATGGTGATGGCACCTATGCTCAAATAGACGAAAGTCATGCCCACTTAAACATTCCTGCCACATTTATGTACGCTAAACATTATGAAAATAGGCCAATTCAAATCACCATTCATCCTAGAAAGGACTTAAAATGGCATATCGCCACACAACTCAAATACATCGAAAAAAACGATTATTTTGCACCCAATCTTCAGTACTTTATGGATAGCCCCATAGAACTGAGCAATCATTATAAAAAAAGTTTTATTGTAGAACTTAATGGCCAAAAACAGAAAATAAATTTAGCCCTCCACCACCAAGGGAGTGATCAGGAAGGTGATCAGTATTTTGAAAATATTAAAAAAATTGTTCTAGAGCAAGAAAAAGTCTTTGGTGAACTTCCTCAATTTGATTTTAATGAATACACCTTTATCGCTTGCTATATGCCACAAGTAGATGGCGATGGTATGGAGCATCGAAATTCTACAATTTTAACAAGTACAACGCCTTTAAACAAGGGCGGATTTAAAAGAAACATAGGTACAGTATCTCATGAATTCTTCCATTCTTGGAATGTAGAAAGAATAAGACCTCTATCTTTAGAGCCATTTAACTTTGAAAAAGCTAATATGTCTGGTGAATTGTGGTTTGCAGAGGGTTTTACAAGTTATTATACCAAACTAATCTTATGTCGTGCGGGTATTATTTCACAAGAAGCATATGTTAATGGGTTAGCTGGCGCCTTAAATTATGTTTGGAATTCTCCTGCTAGAAACTATTTTAATCCCATAGAAATGAGTTATCAAGCGCCATTTGTTGATGCTGCCAAATCTGTAGATCCGGTCAATAGGGAGAACACTTTTATCTCTTATTATTCTTATGGCAGTGTACTTGGTTTGGCTCTAGACCTATCTTTAAGATCACTAAATAGTGATAAAAATTTAGATGGTTTAATGGCATTAATTTGGCAAAATTATGGTAAAACAGAACAAAGTTATACCATTAAAGATATAGAAACCATGTTAAGCGCATATGCTGGAGCGGATTTTGCAACCGGTTTTTTTAACAACTATATCTATCAAAGCAAAATGCCTAACTATAAAGCTTTATTTGATTATGTTGGAGTATCATTTGGTCAAAATGATCTCAATAAATCTAGATTGGGTGCTTATGTTGACTCAAAAAACAACCATTGGGTTATCGTTAATAATCCCTACATTAATGGAGCTGCTTACAAAGCTGGTTTAACTCAAGGTGATGAAATTATTTCAATTAACAAC
>JAUIJW010000045.1 GCA_030431085.1 Bacteroidia bacterium | reverse complement strand
CAACTTTAGCGCCTTTATTTAATATTGTACTCATAATTTTTATTTTGGAAGGCCTTTTAATCGCATCTGAATGATTCCGAAAATTGCTTCGGTAATTATGGTCTTACTCATTTTAGATTCTCCTAAAGTTCTATCTGTAAAAACTACGGACACCTCTTTAATGTTAAATTGATGCTTCCATGCCTTAAATTTCATTTCTATTTGAAAGGCATAGCCTACAAACTTAATTTTATCTAACTTAATTGTTTCTAACACCTTACGGCGGTAACACACAAAACCAGCTGTTGTATCACTAATGGGAATACCCGTTACTATTTGCACATACTTAGAGGCAAAATAAGACAGCAACACTCGCTTCATGGGCCAATTAACCACATTAACGCCTTTAGAGTATCTCGATCCAATCGAGACGTCTGCCCCTTCTTCATGGCAAGCTTTATATAATCGAATTAGATCTTTTGGGTTATGCGAAAAATCTGCATCCATTTCAATAATATAATCATAAGATCTCTCTAAAGCCCATTTAAACCCATGAATATAAGCAGCACCCAAACCATTTTTTTCTTGTCGTACCACCAAATGCAATTGATACTTAAATTCCTTTTGTAAATCTTTGACAATATGAGATGTACCATCAGGAGAGTTATCATCGACAACCAAAATATCGAAGCTTTTTTCTTGTGAAAAAACAGCTCTGATAATCTGTTCTATATTCTCCTTCTCATTATAGGTAGGAATAATCACTAAGGCATCTTGCATCTTTATTATTTTGGATGCACAAAGGTAAAACAATTTATTGCTACTTTTGTGGTAAATTTTTGTTGATGCTAACTCGTCTTAAATCTAGACAACAGTTTATAATATTTTTATCTATATTCTTTGTAATTAACCTTTTACAAGGCTATTTTACCGCTCTTTTTGAAGATGAAGCCTATTACTGGGTTTGGTCTAAAGACATGGCATGGGGTTATTTTGATCATCCTCCATTAGTTGCTCTTTGGATTAAAATTGGTACACTTTTTTTTAATAACGAATTGGGAGTAAGGTTTTTTTCTGCCGTAAGTTTTAGCTTAATGCTGATCATTATTTGGAAAACTATATCACACCCCAAAAAACAAAATTATGTGTGGTTGTATTTTGTCCTCGTTATTTCGCTTGTATTTCTTAATGTATTCGGATTTATTACTACGCCAGACACTCCGTTAATGCTTTTTATTGCACTATTTTTATATGGTTATCGTCAGTTTTTATATCAAGAAAATTGGTTTTCTATATTCTGTTTGGCGGTGGCTATGGCCGGAATGATGTATAGTAAATATCATGCTATATTGGTGATATTTTTTGTGGTTTTATCTCATTTAAAATTATTGTTAAAGCCCAAATTTTGGTACAGCGCACTTCTAGCTTTAATACTATACACTCCACATTTATACTGGCAATACCTCAATGATTTCCCTTCGTTTAGGTATCATTTATCTGAAAGAGGCAGAGATCTATACAAAATAGGTGATTCTTTGATGCATTTGGTTAATCAAATCGCCATTGTAGGTATTACATTTCCTCTAATTTATAAAGCTTTTTGGAAACATAAAACTAACGATCTTTTTTATAAATCACTTCAATTTATTGTATACGGTTTTATTATCTTTTTTCTTATTAGTAGCTTTTCGTCGCGTACACAAGCTCAATGGACAGCCGCTATTTTAATTCCATTATTGATAATTTCTTTTCCCTACTTTGTCGATCATCTCAAAGATCGTCAATGGTTGATTAAATTGGCCGTTATTCAATTAATATTAATGATGGTGATTAGAGTATTTTTTGCCAGCAGTGGTCTTTCTCCTATCGTATTAGAGCCCCATAAATCCCAAACATGGATAGCTCCTCTAAAAGATAAAACCAATGAAAAGCCTATAGTTTTTGTCAATTCTTATACTTCTGCTTCATTATACAATTTTTATACGGGTATAGATACGCATTCGTACAGCGTTTTGGTTGGAAGAAAAAGCCAGTACGATTTGGCCCATTTTGAAGAAAGAATGCAAGGTAGAGATGTTTATGCCGCTGGAACATTGCTTACTAAAGATTCTGTTCTGGTAAAAAAGGGTAAACGTGATTTAAACGGAAAACCTATTTCAAATTATCACACCTTCCAAAAAGTAACTTGCGAAACCACACCCAATATCATTAATTTAAAAGAATCTAAAACCATTACCTTAGCCATAAAACTTACCAATGTTTATAACAAAAAAATTGATTTTGATCATGTTAAATTTGTAGGTGTGTTTTTAGGTAAAAAAAATAGAATTGTCAAAAAAGTACCTCTAAAAGTCACAGGTTTAAAACCTTTACACCCATTTGAGGGTATTAATTTACAAGCGTCTTTTCAGGTAAAAGAATTGAATTATGATCATGATCTTACTTTTAGAGTGGCTTTAGATTTCTATGATTTATTAGAGGGTTATCAAGGCAACATCATTAAAGTTGTAAATTAATGTTTGAAGCACTTAACAGAGTTGTTTTTACTCAAGATTGGATTACTATTATTTTACTAATTGTTTTAGTATTAATAAGTCTGTTAAAAATCAATTTTAGCGAACGGTTTTCAAAATTGTTTACCCTATTTTATTCAGATAAATATTATACCGATTATATTAAAACCAAGCCGTTTTTATTGAATACTTTCCACTTTATTGCTTTTATTATCATTTTTTTTAACATTTCACTATGGGTTTATTACAGTATTCAGGCCTTTTTACCTCATATATTTTTACCCAATGCCCTATTCTATTTTCAGATTCTGGTAGTGGTGTTAATTTATTTTATTTTACGCTATACTATAGGTCTATTTTTCGCTAATATCTTCGAATTAGAAGGTAGTCAAAAGTATTTTACTTTTCTAAAAATAAGCAACTTAACACTTATTATGATTGTATCATACCCGTTTTTGATAATGTTTAACTATACTACGATTGCGCTCTATAAATATTGGTTAATTTTTGGTTTAGTTTTAATATTATTTTTACTTTTTTTTCGTTATTTCCTTATGTTCAAGAATGAAAGACTAAAATTTAACAATTATTTTTATATAATTTTGTACCTTTGCGCCCTTGAAATAGCACCTTTTATAGTTATTTATAAAGTGTTTGTTGATTAAATGAATTTTTAATATGAAAGTAAAAACTATACTTGTATCACAGCCAGCTCCTAAAGCAACCCAATCACCTTACCATGATTTAATGGAAAAACAAAAAGTAAAGATCGATTTTAGATCTTTTATTCATGTTGAAGGTGAAACCGCCAGAAATGTTAGATCTCAAAAAATTGATTTCTTAAAGTTTTCTGCAGTAATTTTTACGAGTAGAAATGCTGTAGACAACTATTTTAGATTGGCAGAAGAGATGCGTATTACTATTCCAGATGATATGAAATACTTCTGTTTGTCTGAAGCTGTGGCTTATTACCTACAGAAATACGTAGTTTATAGAAAGCGTAAAATTTATGTAGGTAAAAAAACGCTTGAAGATTTGGTACCACAAATTAAAAAGCATAAAACTGAAAAATTCTTATTGCCGTGTTCTGATAAGGCCGACGATAGATCTGCTAAAATCTTAAACGATTTAGGTATTGAATGGCAAAAAGCTATTTTATACCGTACGGTAATTAGTGATTTATCTGATTTAGAAAATGTTTTTTACGATGTTTTGGTATTTTTTAGCCCTAGTGGTATTCAATCTTTGTTTAAAAACTTTCCAGAATTTAAACAAAACAATACAAGAATTGCGGTATTTGGTAACACAACAGTAAAAGCAGCTGAAGAAGCCGGATTAAAAATAGATATTGCGGCACCTACCAAAGAAACACCATCAATGACTATGGCCTTAGAAAAGTACATTAAACAAGTCAATAAATAAATTAAAAAAACCTGCTTAAAGCAGGTTTTTTTATGTCTTTTCTACTATTCTTCGATTAATTCATCTTCTGTAATGGTGACTTCTGCTTTATTACCAATGTTAATTCTAAAGTACCCATAAGGATAGTTATCTTCGTTACTAATGTTTTTAACATTTCCTTTGACTTCTGCCGGCACTGGAGCAAATAAACCTTGTGAATACACTTGATCTAGAAGTATGTCTAAATATAAGTTATATGCTTTATTCGTTTCATAAAACTGTATGTAGAAAGTATCGCCTATTTCAATTTTTTCATCATCACTACCATTATATGAAATCTGTTCAAAGGTTGTATTACCATTAGTAAAACGATCACTGGTAATTGATAATTCATTGATTTTAGAGATAGAAGTTGTATAATTAAAATAATAATAGTTGTCTTGATCTTCATCATCTGTATAATATACCTTTACCACAATTTCTTCCTCATCAAAAAAGCCACCTCTTTGTTGTATAATACTATCTATAATTGGTGTATTGATTAGCTGCTCTGTGGCTATATAATCTTCATTATTATAATTAATCAATAAGGTATAAAAGTGATTCAAAATAGGTTTAAAGTTATTGCAACGATATGCTCCACTAAGATTATCTTCATTAAATTCAAAAACTTCGCTGGTGTTTTCGTCTCTAATATAAACTAAGGCATTATTTGCTGGTTCTACTTGATCATAATATCCCACTGTTTTAGTTAAATAAATAGTTTGTTCTTGCCCAGATTCCATTTGATTCGAGGGGTAATTTCTAAACCAATTGATACTAGCATTAATCACTAATCTTTCTTTACTTTCTTTTAAATTTACATTTACAACTTCTTCGCAAGCGTAAAAGCCAAATACTATTAATCCTAAAAATATCGACTTCTTCATCATCTAAAATTTAAAATGATAAGTTACTGAGGGTACGATTCCAAAAATCGACAATTTAACAGCTTCATTTTGTAAGGTATCATCATTTTGTCTAAATGTAATAGACGCTGCATTTTTTCTGGCATAAAGGTTATAAATACCAAATACCCATTGTGAATCCCACTTACGGTTGCTATTTTTTCTTGGCGTATAAGTGGCCGAAATATCTAAATGATGGTAAGCTGGTAAATTATCTTGGTTTCTATTGGTATAAATGGGTACATTAACCCCTTCATAGATATAATACCCTGTTGGATAGGTGGTTGCTCTACCGGTTTGATAAACAAAGCTCGCTCCAAAATCCCACTTCTTATTAAGATTGTATTGCGCGGTCACAGATATATCGTGTAATTTATCATAACCAGTTTTATACCAATCGCCCTGATTAATACCACTTTCTATGGGGGTTCGACCTTTTACTCTTTGCTCGGCTCTTGATAAGGTATAGGCGAACCATCCCGTAAACTTACCCATGTTTTTCTTGAGTAAAAATTCTAAACCATAAGCTCTAGCATCTCCGGCCAAAACAACGGTTTCAATGGCATTATTTGCAATTAAGTCGGCACCATCGATATAATCTAATCGGTTTTGCGTGTCTTTATAAAAAACCTCTGTTTCTATAGTAAACTCATTATTCTTAAGATTGGTAAAATATCCTATACTATATTGATCTAATTTTTGCGGATCTATATACTTTCCAGAAGGCGCCCAAACATCTAGCGGCGTTGGTGAACTTGTATTAGAAATTAAATGAAGGTACTGAGTCATTCTGTTATAACCCATTTTTATTGAAGCGTTATCATTCACTTGGTAAGATAAGCCAAATCGCGGTTCAAAATTATTAAATGAGGCCATACTTTCACCACTTTCATAATCTTCTACCCCAATGGGTGATGCTGGTTGATAAATACCTCTTGGAACATTGTATATCACCGCTAAATCATCCTTATACAAGGGTAAAGGCTGTTCTCCCACTCTATTAAAATAACTCCACCTTAACCCATATCTTAAGGATAGTTTTGGTAGAATATTCTGTTCTATATCTAAATATATTGCTGCTTCGTTGGCATATTTTTTATCTAATTGTTGATTGTTGACACTTGAATTATTAGTGCTTACAATTTTACCAGGATTAAAGATATATCTCAGTCCATTTAAACCAAATTGAAGATTTGTTTTTTCTGTAGCATAATAACTCATATCGTACTTGATATTAAAATTATCGATGCCAGAATTCCAATCAAACCCCACCGAATTAATATTTAATTTGTAATTATAATCTGTATAGATTAATGATAAATTAGAAAATAATCTATCATTAAACAAATGATTCCATCTTAAATTAATCGTGGCATTACCGTAATTATTATTAAAATTATCGGCAATTTCAAATACATCTCTGCCAAAATATCCCGAAAGGTAAAAACGATTATTATCGTTTAATTCGTAGCTTATTTTAGTATTTAAATCATAAAAATAAGCACTATTGGGTTCATTGGCTAGTTTTAAAAAAAGATGAGCATATGAACCTCTACCGGCCACTAAAAAAGATAATTTTTTTTCTTTATCTATTGGCCCTTCTAATAATAACCTACTAGATATCAAACCTATACCTCCATTCATATGAAAATCATTTTTATTACCATCTTTTTGCCTGATGTCTAAAATAGATGAAATTCTACCACCATAGCGTGCAGGAATTCCTCCTTTATAGAGTTTAATATCTTTAATAGCGTCTGCGTTAAAAACAGAAAAGAAACCGAATAAATGAGAGGAGTTATAAATAGTAGCTTCGTCTAGTAGTATTAAATTTTGATCTGCTGCACCACCACGCACATTAAATCCTGAAGCACCTTCTCCCCCATTAGAAACTCCAGGTAGCATTTGAATAGATTTTAAAATATCTACTTCTCCTAAAACCACAGGCATTCTTTTAATGGTTTTTATTGGCACTTTAAAGGTGCTCATTTCTGGAGACTTTAAATCTGCAATAGAGGTGTTTTCTTTAATAACCACTTCATCTAGGCTTTGGGCATCTTCTTCTAATAAAAAATCTATTTTCGTATTTTCTGTAAGATTGAGATGTTGTTGTATCGGTTTAAAACCAATAAAACTCACCATTAAATCATACTCACCTTGGGTTAAAGTAATCGAGTAAAATCCGTATTCATTGGTAACTGTGCCCTTAGAAATTTCTGGAAAATATACATTTACACCAATAACAGATTCTAAAGATTCTTTTTCTTTAACTGTACCACTTATAGTGAATTTATCTTGAGCATGTATAGAAATGCACGTTAAAAAAATGATTAAAAAAAGTAATTTTCTCATTATGGAATCAAATAACGTATCGTTATAAAATTAAAAAAGCACTTTTCAGTGCTTTAAGTATTAATTAGATTTAATTTCATCTATTATTTTTTGTTCTAGTTCTTCTGCCAATTCCGGATTATCACTAATCAACCCTTTTACAGAATCTCTACCTTGACCCAATTTGGTGTCTCCATAACTAAACCACGAACCACTTTTATTAATAATACCGTATTCAACCCCAAGATCTAATATTTCTCCTACTTTTGAAACGCCTTGACCATACATAATATCAAATTCTGTAGTTTGAAATGGTGGTGCAACTTTATTTTTAACCACTTTTACTTTGGTTCTATTACCAATAACACTATCACCTTCTTTAATTTGAGTTCTTTTACGAATATCTAATCGAACAGAAGCGTAAAATTTCAAAGCATTTCCACCAGTTGTTGTTTCTGGGTTGCCAAACATCACACCTATCTTTTCTCTTAACTGGTTGATAAATATGACTGTACAGTTTGTTTTATTAATTGTTGACGTTAGTTTTCTAAGGGCTTGCGACATTAATCTGGCATGTAATCCCATTTTAGAATCTCCCATTTCGCCTTCTATTTCACTCTTTGGCGTTAGGGCCGCCACAGAATCTATAACTACAATATCTACAGCACCAGAACTAATTAAATTATCTGCAATCTCTAAGGCTTGCTCACCATAATCTGGCTGAGAAATGATTAAATTTTCTATATCGACACCTAATTTATCTGCATAAAAACGATCGAAGGCATGTTCTGCATCAATAAAAGCAGCAATACCACCACTCTTTTGAGACTCTGCCATAGCGTGTAATGCCAAAGTTGTTTTACCAGAAGATTCTGGTCCAAAGATTTCAACAATTCTACCTTTTGGATAACCTCCAACACCTAAAGCTAAATCTAATCCTAAAGACCCTGATGGAATTACATCCATATCTGTACTTACTTCATCTCCTAATTTCATTACAGACCCTTTACCGTAGGTTTTATCTAATTTATCTAAGGTAAGCTGTAAGGCTTTTAATTTTGCTGCTTTGTCTTTGTCTTCTGCCATATCTTTCTGAATATTTTATATTAAAATTTGCTACCTCTATAGCGGAGCTAAAATAGGAAATTTATAGGTTATATAAATTTTTTTGTATGAATTCTATATTACTTTTTATTCAGTTTGTTATATTGTTTTATCTTAAAAATACATACCTTTAATATGAAATGCGTCTAAAAATATATACCGCCTTTTTTCTTATGATTCCGTTGATGGTTTTTACACAATTGGATCATAAAAATCACCCTTTTTTAACCGACAAATTGGTGTTTGGTGCGGGTATTTATATCCCAAAAAAAACCGTTGATTTTCAAGTTAATGGTAGCATTGAAACTCATTACAATACAAATACAAATCAAGATTTTAGCGAATCTATAGGCTTAGACGATAGTCAATTAACTCTTAATTTAATGGCTTTTTTCCGGTTTTCTAAACATTGGAAATTAGCAGGTCAGTATTTTAGTGTCGACAATTCTAAAAAAGCGGTATTACAAGAAGATATTCAATGGAATGATTATACATTTAAAAAAGGGAGCTCTATACATGGCGGTTTTAATATAGACATGTATCGAATCTTTGTAGGTAGAACTATTTCTTCGGGTCAAATTCACGAATTAGGTGCTGGTATAGGCGTACATTTACTTGATGTAAGTGCTTTTATAAAAGGTACAGCCTATATCAATGATCAAGCGTTTAAAAATCATAAAGAATCTGCAAGTGTTGTTGCTCCTTTACCTAACGTTGGTGTATGGTACTATCTAGCACCTTTTAAAAACTTTATCGTCATGGCTAATATTGATTGGTTTGCTCTATCTATAAACCAATACAATGGTTCTTTATGGAATATAAATGGCGGTATTAATTATCAAATATTAAATAAACTTGGAGTAGGTTTAAGCTACCGTTTCTTTGACGTTGGTGCCGGAGTAAACCAATCTGATTGGGATGGTCGTTTTGATATGTCTTTTAGTGGCCCTTTAATTACTCTTACTACCAATTTTTAACCATATCGATATGCTGAATACCATCATCTAAATAAACGGCACTTATTCTATTAAATCCATGTTTTTTATAAAATTTTTCTAAATAAGTTTGAGCACTTATTTTTATAGGTAAACCTTTTGAATTTTTTTCTAAATACCCAATTAAATAATTAATAAGTTCATGCCCTAAAGATTGTTTTCTATATCTAGGATGAACCACAAATCTACCAAAAGATACATGCTCATCACCAAAATCAAAAAGTCTGGCATAGGCGCAAATTTTACCATTTTCATCAACTTTAAAAACATGTTTAGCTATTTTATCTTTACCATCAATTTCATGGTAGGCGCATTGCTGTTCTACAACAAAAACATCTATTCTTAACTTTAAAATTTGATAGAACTCGTCTAAACTTAAAGCCTGAAAATTTTTAACTTGCCATAACATCATTAGTCTTGAATGATAATTTCTTTACTATCGCTTCTATTAAACTCTGGTTGAAGATTACAATGGTAAATATTAAATTTTTCTTTTAACAGTTGCTCAGTTTTTTCGCAGACCAAATCAAAATCTGATAGATTAATATCTCTATCAAATTCTAAATGTGCTTCAAAATGAATATCATGATCATTTAACTGCCAAATATGAACATGATGTACATTCTTTATATGATTAATTTTTGACACTTCATCGACGATATCTTGAATATTTAAATTTTTTGGCGCAAAAAGCATCAAAATCTTTAATGAATCAATAAAAATTGACCAACTTAAGTAAAGTAAATAAATTGAAATAAGTAAGGTTAATAAGGTATCTATCCAATAAATACTATACCATTTCATTAAAAACCCACCTATTAAAACCGCTACAGAAGTTAAAAAATCTGTAAGCAAATGCAGGTAGGCTGCTTTCATATTTAAATTACTTTTAGCGTCGCTTTTTAGTAACAAAACACTAAATCCGTTGCCTAAAATTGCCACAAGTGCTAACCAAATTACTAAATCACTTTGTATTTCCTGGGGATTATTCCATCTTTTAAACGCTTCAATTCCTAAAAAAATGGCAATGACTATGAGGGTAGTAGCATTTAAAAAAGCAGCAATGATTTCTGCTCGTTTAAATCCGAAAGTTTGATGTAATGTTTGTTTCTTTTTTGTAGTTAATAAATTAGCTATATAGCTAATAATTAAAGAAATAACATCCGATAAATTATGTATGGCATCCGAAATTAAAGCTAAACTTCCTGAAATTATTCCACCAACAATCTGAGCAACTGTAATTAATACATTTAGTATAATTGAGACTAGTAATTTTTTACCAGATAGTTTAGGATGATGGTGTGTATGCGCATGCCCCATACTAATTTATTTACATACAGGTATTTTATTAATTCTATTGAGATGTCTGCCACCCTCAAAATCTGTATTGATAAATGTATTTACAAAATCTAAAGCTTCTTCATTAGACACATATCTTGCAGGTATACTTAAAATATTAGCATTATTATGCTGACGAGCTAATGCTACCAATTCTTTATTCCAACACAAGGCAGCTCTTATATTTTTATGATGATTGGCAGTCATGGCAGCACCATTACCACTACCACATAATATAATACCTAAGTCTGCACTACCGCTTTCTACAGCTTCTGCAACCGGATGTATAGTATCTGGATAATCCATACTATCTTCAGTATCTGTCCCAAAATTTTCAACTTCTACCCCCTTATCTTCTAACATTTTTATAATGTTAAACTTATATTGAGTTCCGGCGTGGTCATTTCCTATGGCGATCTTCATAATTAACTATATTTTTTATCCCACAAAATTACAGTTTTAACGTTTATAAACATAAAATTTAATCATTGTTAATAAACATTACTAGATAATTTAATTCTAATACTTTAAGTAATTAATAAATTGTTGGTAAATTTTAATAAACACCTTATAAATTTATTTTGACTTTAATATAAAATTTTTAATACAATAGATCATTAGAATTATACAAGTTATTTTATTAGTTTTTAATTTAATTTTATCAACATAAAATAAAGCTGTTATTAAGAATAGTTAACTAAAAGTTATCTTTGATTTAAGGTTAATATAAGATTTAACATGCTGTGAATAACCTATATTTTTATCCTCATTTTTAACATTTTAAGTTTTATTTAACTGTTTACAATTTTTTAAAACTGAGAAAAACAAATAATAAAGAGATAATTTATAGTATAAATTAACAAGCTATATACACCCTATTTTTGTTTTTAAAATTTTTTAAATAAAATAAGTATAGTATATATAGATGTTGATAAACAAAGTTAACCTGGAGTGTTTTTGTAAAGTATATTGGTGGTTGTAGCAATTTCTATTTGGTTACATTGTGTTTTATTAAAGGTATAATCTATAGCAATTTTTGCTATAAATAAGCTTAACACAAATATAGAAATACTTAAAATCGCTATTTTAAAAATAACTTTCATACCATAATGACGAGAAAATATAAGTAATGTTACAAAAATGTTAAAAATTGTTTTGATTTTAACATTTATACTATATTCAATAAGAAGTATTTAAATATGTATAAAGAATATTTAAAATATAAATAACAGTTAATTGTAAAGCATTATAAGTACTTTTAAACCATCCAAAAGTAAATATGACTAAAAAGAAAATTTATAAAAAAAAGGGACAAGTGATAAAATATTTAAGTAGAGATATTTTAAAGGTTTTTAATACACATCAAAAGCAAATTTTTAATTATAAGCAGATAGCGGCTAAATTGCAAATTACAGAGGCTAATGGTCGAAATCAAATTGCTAAAAAATTGGCAGAGTTAAAACTTAAAGATAAAATAGAAGAAGTATCACCGGGTAAATATAAAGCTATTCCAGATCAACATTATTTTACAGGTGTAGTAGATATAACTTCTAGGGGTAATGCTTATGTAATCTGCGATGATTTAGAGCATGATATTTATATACCATCGAGAAATCTTAATAAAGCCTTACACAACGATTTTGTGAAAGTATATGTATATAAAAGAAAAAAGAATAAAAAGCAAGAAGGCGATATAGTTGATATTATTGAACGGGCTAAATCTAATTTTGTAGGTGTGCTACAAAAACATAATAATTATGGTTTTGTAGTGCCAGATGATGCTAAAATGTATACAGATATTTTTGTATCAGCGGATCAACTTAATGGAGCGGAAGATGGAGATAAGGTGTTAGTTGAAATGAAGGATTGGCCAAATAATTCTAAAAACCCATTTGGTAGAATAGAAAAAGTTTTAGGTAAACCAGGAGATCACGATACAGAAATACATTCTATTTTATTAGAATATGGTTTACCCTATCAATTTGATGAAGCTGTAGAAAGCTATACTTCTAATATTCCATTAGAGATCACTTCACAAGAGATTGCTAAAAGAAGAGATATGAGAAATGATCTTACTTTTACTATTGATCCTAAAGACGCTAAAGATTTTGATGATGCTTTATCGTTTAAAGTATTAAATAACGGTCATTACGAAATCGGCATTCATATTGCAGACGTATCTCATTATGTTCAAGAAAACACCATTTTAGAAGAAGAGGCTTATCAGCGTGCTACATCTGTTTATTTGGTCGATAGGGTAGTGCCAATGTTACCTGAGATATTATCAAATAATGTATGCTCATTAAGACCAAATGAAGAGAAATTAACATTTTCAGCAGTTTTTGAGATTGATGAAAAAGCAAATGTTATCAAACAATGGTTTGGTAGAACGGTTACTTATTCAGACCATAGATATACTTACGAAGAAGCTCAAGAAATTATAGAATCTAACAAAAAGGAGGATTTAACAGATTTAGAAAATGCTATTATCAAGCT
>JAUIJW010000255.1 GCA_030431085.1 Bacteroidia bacterium | reverse complement strand
GAACAAAAAGCTAATGCCTGTAAGTGGCACATACATACGTATTAGCGAAAATCAATTCCTGTTGTTTAATAATGCACGTTACCCTAATTCACAGCGGTACGCAGATACAGATGGTTATCCGTTTCCAATAAAAATTAAGGTAAGCAGTCCAGATGAAGATGCTTTTGAAGATGCAGATGTAGTATTAGAATTATTAACGCAAGTGTATCAATTTAGCAGATTATATTGGAAATCACTTCGACAACAAAATGTACCTATTACCATAAAATATCCAGAAATGGTAGCACAAATAGCACCACGATTTAATAATGGTGTTCCAGACGATGCTAAAGATGCGTTATGGTTTTTATAAAATAATGATATGTCAAGATTAAGAAGAAAAGAAACACTTGCATCTATAATGGGATTTGGTTTTATCCATTTTGAGTTTCATTTAATTGAAGATTATATGAATCATATGGAAACTCATTTCGAAAGAGAATTAAAAAATATAGAGGTTGAGTATGATAATTTTCAAAAATCCAAAGAGGTTGATAAATCAGAATATTCAGAAGAATATTTAGACCACATACAAGATTCCTTTATTGACAATGTGTTTATGTTTAATGATGTTTACATCAAAAATTACAGAAACGCTCAAGTCATACAGCTGTATTCTTTTTTTGAAGATGTTTTAAAACGTGGCTGTGATAGGTTCGCATCCTATAAACAAACAGATTATAGAGTAGATGATTTAAAGGGTAATAATGATATTGATAAAGTAAAAAAGTTTTTAAAGCAGTCTGCTAAAGTAGATTTTTCTATCCTCAATCCTGAATGGAGTTTTATTGATAATTTTAGACAAGTACGTAATTTAGTTGTGCATCACAAGGGTATAATTAAAAACAACGTTACTGTCAATAATAGCGATAGAAAGTTCAATAAAATTAAGAGTTTTAGCAAAGGTCGGTTTACGCTTAATGAATATGCATCTTCAAAAAATAGATTTGAAATAGTATTTGATAATCCACAGTTTTTTAAAGAGATAATAAACAACATCGAAAGTTTATTGGATAAAATAGGAAGTGAAGAAATGCATTTAAACACAGTATAAAAAATTACTTTCTAAAATGGGTAAATGGTAATTTGGTTAATAATAGAATTTCATAAATCTTTTGCACAACTATTGCATCATTAAATTTTTATCTTTGTAATTGTGAAATTTGTAACAATCATATTATCCTTAATAATACTATTCCTTTCAGCAAAGCCTTGTTCTGATGGTCAAAATAAAGAAGACCAACACCAAGACGAGATAAGTGTTAATCACAACCACCAAGAAGATAGTGACGATTCTTGTCCTATTACGTGTATCTGCAATTGTTGTGGTATGTCCATTACTTACGAACCAATCAAGACATTTGATTTAAAACTCAATATTGAAATCTCATCGGAGTTAATTTATACATATCAACCTATTTATAGGTTTAACTTCCTTTCCAATATTTGGCAACCGCCACAAGTAATAAGCTAAAACGTTTCGATTTTAAATCAATTATTTAGTTAATTACAATTATAATTCAATGAATAAATACCTATTGAGCCTAAAGCTCATATTAATACTTTGCCTATCGTTAAAGGCACAAACATCAGACATACAAATTAAAGTCATAACAGAGCCAGATAACGAACCTTTAATGGGCGCTACTGTTTACTTTGAAGCATTAGAAAAAGGAGCAGTCACCAATTTTGATGGTATTGCAGAATTTACAGAAATACCAGACGGTCAGCATCAAATAATAATTTCCTTTTTAGGTTTTGAAACATTTGAGACAACAATTCAAATTCCAAGTAATACAGAATTAATGTTTAAACTAAAAGAGGGCGGTAATCAATTAGATGCTGTAGTATTGCAATCTACAAGAAGCACAAGAACAGTACGAAAAATACCAACACGTATCGAGTTTATCGGTGCAGAGGAATTAGCAGAAAAAGCAATAATGAACCCTACTAATATTTCTATGGTGCTTCGTGAAAGTACAGGAATACAAATGCAACAAACATCATTAAGTAGTGGGAGCACCAACATTCGTATTCAAGGATTAGATGGTAGATACACACAACTTTTAAGAGATGGGTTTCCCTTATATGGTGGTTTCTCAAGTGGATTAAGTATTCTACAAATACCACCTTTAGACTTACAACAATTTGAAATTATAAAAGGAAGTTCATCAACCCTTTATGGTGGTGGTGCTATTGCAGGATTGGTAAATATGGTATCTAAAACACCAGACTTTGAACCTGCTTTAGATATAATGCTTACACAAACACAAGCGTTAGGAAGTACAGCCAATGTATTTTATAGTAAAAGAAATGAAAAATTTGGTGTATCACTTTATGGTTCTGGTCATTATCAAAAAGCATACGACCCAGAAGATGATGGCTTTAG
>JAUIJW010000044.1 GCA_030431085.1 Bacteroidia bacterium | reverse complement strand
CTGGGTGGCTCGCATGATTATTGCTGGTTATGCCTTTGATGGCAAAAAACCATTCAACAATGTCTACCTTACAGGGATTGTTCGTGATAAACAACGGCGAAAAATGAGTAAGTCGTTAGGGAATTCTCCAGACCCAATAGATTTAATGAAAGCATACGGTGCAGATGGTGTTAGAGCAGGTATTTTAATGAGTTCTGCAGCTGGAAACGATTTGTTGTTTGATGAAAATTTAATGTTACAAGGTCGTAATTTTGCCAATAAAATCTGGAATGGCTTTAGATTGGTGAAAGGTTGGGAAGTTGATAAAGATGTACCACAACCAGCCTCTGCAAAAGTGGCCATTGCATGGTATCAATCTAAGTTTCAAAAAACTTTGACTTTTGTTGAAGATCAATTTGAACAATATAGATTATCAGATGCTTTAACCGCTATTTATAAATTGATTTGGGATGATTTTTCATCGTGGTATTTAGAATTAGTAAAACCAGAGTATGGCAAACCTATAGATGCAGAAACGTTGGCACAGACGGTTACATTTTTCGAAAATAATATTAAGATTTTACACCCTTTCATGCCATTTATTACCGAAGAAATTTGGCAATACTTTAAAGAAAGAAGCCCAGAAGAGGCATTGATTATATCTAATTATCCAGAAGTAGAAAGCTGCAATACAGAGTTATTAGATGATTTTGACATAATTCAAGAAATTGTTTCAGCGATTAGAAGTATCCGTAAAGATAAAAATATAGCTTTTAAAGAATCTTTAGAGCTGTCAATCTTAGAGAAGGAAACTATTAAAGAGGTGTATTACCCTGTGATTCAAAAGCTTTGTCATGTTAGTAGTATTGTTAATGTAGATAAAAAAGTAGATAATGCACTATCGTTTAGATTAAAATCTAATGAATATTTTATCCCTTTATCGGATAATATTGATGTAGAGCAAGAACTTAAGAAGATAACCGAAGAGCTTGATTATACTAAAGGTTTTTTAAAATCAGTACAAAAGAAATTAAGTAATGAAAGGTTTGTAAATAATGCTCCTTCAAAGGTTATTGCAATTGAAAGAAAGAAGGAGGCTGATGCATTAGCTAAAATCGAAACTTTAGAAAAAAGCCTAAAAAGTTTACAATAGAAAATAAGTAACCATAAACATTAAATAATTAAAACAGAAACTATGAAAAAAGCAAATGTATTATTTGTATTATTAGTTGTATTGACTGCAATTCAAATGTCTGCACAAGCTAGAAAAGAATTGAACTTCGGAATCATTGGTGCAAATTTTGAAATACCAGTGCATAAAGATGTAACTATTGCTCCTGGAGCTTCTACGAATTTCGACCTAGATTGGTTGAATTTAGGAGTGCGAGGAAACTATTATTTTGATAACCTTTTTGGTATTGAAGATGAAGCTTGGGATGTTTACGGTGGAGCCGGAGTAGGTTATTCTATTTACAATGGAGATAATGATCATGACCATAAAAGCGACTTTGATATAGGCTTGCATGTAGGTGGTAGATGGTTTTGGAATGATAAATGGGGGGTATATGTTGAACTAGGAGGTGCCCGAGTTCAAGGTCCTGTTGGAGGAATTGGCGTAACGATGAAATTATAAGTTCTTAGAACATAATGTAAAATAAAAATCTCAGCTTGGTAGAAGCTGAGATTTTTTTATCTAACCCTTTTAAAAAAATAAGGAGTTCTGTATAAATTAAATTATGTAAGAAATACTTATTCTCCTTTATGAATTTCAACAGAATGTGGATATGGTATTTCTATACCAGCTTGGTCTAAAGCTTCTTTAACATTTTCTGTAGTTTCGAAATAAACATCCCAATAATTTTGTGGGGTTGCCCACGGGCGTACTGCGAAATTAACTGAGCTATCTGCTAACTCAGATACTGTAACGGTTGGGCTAGGATTGGTTAACACCTTTTCATTAGACGTTAGAACGCTCATCAAAACTTCTTTGGTTTGCTTTATATCCGCATCATAAGATACCCCAAAGGTTAAATCAACTCTTAGTTTTCCTTCTTCGGTATAATTTTTTATATTTCCGTTAGATAAGGTTCCATTTGGGATGATGGCTAATTTATTGCCAGGAGTAACAAGTTTAGTTACAAATATTTGAATTTCTTTTACAGTACCCAGCTCTCCTTGAGCCTCAATTAAATCACCTACCTTAAAGGGTTTGAAGATCATAATTAGCGCACCTCCAGCAAAATTAGCTAAAGAACCTTGTAAGGCCAATCCAACAGCAAGACCAGCTGCACCTAGGATGGCTACAAAAGAGGTGGCAGGTACACCCAGTTGTGAGATTACGGTCACAAATAATAGAATCTTTAAAGTCCACCCAATTAAATCGGTAAGGAATTTCATAAGAGTTTCATCTACTTTTCTTTTCTCCATGATTTTATGGCCGTATTTGGTGATCATTTTAATCACCCACAAACCAGAGATTAGAAGGACTAAGGCTGTAATAACTTTTGGAGAATAATCAATAATAAGCTGTAGAGCCTTATCTGAATATAGTTTTAAATCTTCCATTTTTTAAGGTTTTATTTAGTTGAGATATATTTATGATGTAAGTCTGGTCTTATTTGGTCGTATTGCCTTTTAAAAAGTCTGTAAAAACTTGGTCAACCGGCTCCCATAGTTCTATTTTATTGCCTTCGGGGTCCATGATGTGTACAAATTTGCCGTAATCAAAAGTCTCTATTTGGTCTAAAACCGTAACACCATTAGTCTTTAATTCTTTCACTAAAACTTCAAGGTTTTCAACGCGATAGTTCACCATAAACTCTTTGGTGGAGGGCTTGAAGTAGGAAGTATCTTTCTTAAACGGGCTCCATTGTAAATAATTGACTTCTTGAGGATTATTGGCATTTCTAAATTCAAAAGATGAGCCATAATCATCTATCACCAATCCTAGATTTTTGTGATACCATGATTTAATTTTTTCTGGATTTTCACATTTAAAAAAAATACCACCTATGCCAGTAACCTTTGCCATTATTTAGTTTTACTTAGCACATTAATATGGATGTTGACTTCATTCCAAGTTTTACTGATACCGTCTTTACCAGTATGTAATTCTTTACAAGCTTCGTTAAGAGAAGCTAAGGCTTTAGTGGCATTCCATTGATCTAGCATAAGGGTGCTATTTAGTTTTATCGTATCTCCTACAACGGTGTAAGTAAAAGGTAGATCTTTAGTAACACCATTCATGGTTAATGAGGCTTTCCCGTTATTGTTTTCTATAGAAGTGATTTTTCCTGTTAAAGCTATGGTGTTATCCATTACATTAAAGAAAAACTTCTGAAGCTTACCATCTCTAATGCTATCTTTACTAAAGATACTAGAAATTGGGATATTAAACTCTGCATTGTTCAATACTTTAATTTGAGTCTCTGCTTCTGTAGAGTTTACTTGAACAGTTTTAAAAACACCTTTTACAGGTACTTTTTCAGAGGTTTTATAGGCTGTCCACTGCACATTTACATATCTAGGTAATATTGAGTTGTTTCTTTAGAGGTTTCCTTATTGAGGTTTTCCTTTTTTTTACAGGCTGTGAATGATACTGCAATACTTACAAATAATATAAAGAAGGTTAATTTTTTCATGTTGATCTATTTAATTTTTTGATTTGTATAGGTTTCTACAAGTTTGATGTATTCTTTTTTAGCTCGTTCTCTGCTCATGCTATTGATTTGAAACCAAGCATTAAGTTTAAACGCATTTCTAATAGGGTTGTTACCTGAAGGTCTTACCATTTTATTGCCACTATTACCATGTTTGTAATAGGCATAGAATCTTAACATGACATCTGGAGGTAATTTTTCTGTCATGGCTGAAGCAATTTGATAAGCCTTTTGAAATCGTCTTTCTAAATCATCCATTTTTACCCTCAGCAATTACGGTAACACCGCCCTTAACCTTTTGGTTAAGTTCAACATTAATTTGCATATCCAAAGGTACAAAAATATCAATTCTCGATCCAAATTTTATAAAACCAGCATCGGTACCTTGAGCTACCAACTGGCCTTTTTTAGCATAATTAACAATTCTCTTAGCCAAAGCCCCAGCGATTTGACGGTAAAGAATATCACCTAATTTCGGGCTTTTAACAACGATGGTGGTTCTTTCATTTTCTTCTGATGACTTTGGATGCCAAGCTACTAGGTATTTGCCAGGATGATATTTACTGTAAGCAATTTCACCACTAATTGGATATCTGGTAACATGAACATTAATAGGAGACATGAAGATTGAAATCTGTCTTCTTTTATCTTTAAAATACTCTTTTTCTTCTACTTCTTCAATCACCACCACCTTACCATCTGCAGGTGCAATTATTTGGTTGTGGTTAATGATTGTTCTTCTTTTTGGGTTTCTAAAAAATTGTAAAATAAGAACAAAAAACACAACAGGTATTAGCATAAGTATTTTGCTAAGAGTAGTGTTGTCTACAAAATAATCTATGGTAAGAATACTGCCTACAACAATAATTGTAGTGAAAAGTATGATTTTAAATCCTTCTTTATGAAACATTATATAGTCAAAAATAAATAGATGTAAATAAATGGTGTAGCAAAGATAATACTATCTAGTCTATCTAAAAAGCCTCCATGCCCAGGAATAAAATTACTACTATCTTTTAAATTAGCTTGTCTTTTAAACATCGACTCGATTAAATCGCCAAGTACACCAAAAACACTTACAATAATAGCTATAGAAAACCAGTGTACTGGTGGTAAGCCAAGGCAAACTTTTGAGATAAAGTATCCAAAGATAAACGTGCAGATAAATCCACCTAAAAAGCCTTCAATAGTTTTATTTGGCGATACTCTTTCTATTAATTTGTGTTTGCCAAAATTTTTACCAATAAGATAAGCAAAAACATCATTACTCCATATCATAAAAAAAATGCCAATGACCACCGAGCTATCATACAAACCAGAGGTATTGAGATATGGCAATTTTATCATAAGAGAGAATGGGATAACAATATAAACCAAGACTAAAAATATACGCCCTAGATATTGGATGGCAACTTTTCGAGATGAAATTAAAGCAGATATCAAGGTAAAATATAGTACAAAAGTAAATACAGAAACTGTTATTTTATGAGTTAGTTGCTCTTCAAAGGTGATAAGACTACCATTAGAAATGATGGCTAAACCAAATGAGGTGGTTGCCAATATATAAGGATAAACACTTTTAAGTTCAATTAATTTTAAAAATTCGTATAGACAAAATGCCATGAATATAAAAAACAATGAATAGAAGTATACAGGGCCCAAATGAGCAAATAAAATGATGCTAAGTGCGTACAGCAATCCGAAGACTGACCTTTTTAAAAAGCTACTCATGAATTATAAATCTTCTAACAAAAGCAAATATAAGGTTTTGCTATTGGTGTTGCCATAAGTCATAAAATCATTACCACTTTCTTGAGGGAGATAATGTTTTACAGAACTAATGATAGTGGCTGCATTTTTTTCTGCCCTACTTCGAATACCAGAGATGCCTTCTCGAGCGTCTTTAACCATCTGACTTGTTTTGGCAAAGATGATGAAATTTATAGGAAAATCTTTTAGTTTTTTATCTTTTAACTGATTAGAGGAGAACATTATTGAACCATCTTCTGCAATTAATGACTCGCATGGAGCATAAAATGGTAAATTTTGAATTAGCTTCTCCGTTTTAGCGCTACCAATTTTTTCAAGATGCTTTTGTAGGTGAGAATCAAAGCTAATTACATTATTCCATTGGTTTTCATGTAAAATTTGTTGCAAATTTTTTAAAACTTCACTTTCATCGGTACAGTACAAAAATTTTCCACCTTTGTGAATAAAGTTCTTCACAAATTTTTCATCGATTGACCCCTCAACTTCAGGAGCCGATTCTTCCTTAGATTGGTCTTTGGTTGGATTTATTTTGTGTTTAAAGAATCTATCAAAAATACTCATAGGAAAACGCTAATAGGTCAAAAATACGAAATCAAATATAAAATATTATGATTCCTCTTCGATTTCTTTATGGTCTGAAACAGTTCCGTTTAATTTTACTTCAACATCTTTATGCTCTGTTTCTTCTGTAATTTGATCTATTTTTTTTTCGGGCCCTACTACAGGATCTTTTTTAAAAGGTCTTTCCCCAAAAATCTTTTTTAAATCATCTTCAAAAATCACCTCTTTTTCAATCAAAATCTCTGCCAAA
The DNA here is from genome assembly GCA_030431085.1 of Bacteroidia bacterium. Classification (GTDB taxonomy): domain Bacteria; phylum Bacteroidota; class Bacteroidia; order Flavobacteriales; family Flavobacteriaceae; genus Lutimonas. The sequence continues at coordinate 6,954 of JAUIJW010000044.1, read as the reverse complement.
TCAATGAGTTCTTGTTTGTGATCTTCTAATATTTTAATGGCTCTTTGATATTGTTCTTCTATAATTTTAGAAATCTCTCGATCGATAACTTCAGCTGTAGATTCACTATATGGCTTGGTGAAATTATATTCAGATTGGCCGGAAGAATCATAATAGGTAATATTACCAATTTTTTGATTTAAACCATATACACTTACAATAGCCTTAGCTTGTCGTGTTACCTTTTCTAAATCGTTTAAGGCTCCTGTAGAAATTTTGTTAAACATTACTTTTTCGGCAGCTCTACCAGCTAGTGTTGCACACATCTCATCGAGCATTTGATCGGTATCTACAATTTGTCTTTCTTCTGGTAAATACCAAGCAGCGCCCAATGATTTACCACGAGGCACAATGGTTACTTTTACCAGAGGAGCAGCATGCTCTAACATCCAGCTGGCTGTGGCGTGTCCAGCTTCGTGAAAGGCAATAGTTTTCTTTTCTTTTGGAGTAATAATTTTATTTTTCTTTTCTAATCCTCCAACGATTCTATCGACTGCAGCTAAAAAATCATCATGATGTACTTTTTTCTTGCTTTCTCTTGCGGCGACAAGTGCTGCTTCATTACAAACATTAGCAATGTCTGCACCAGAAAAGCCTGGTGTTTGTTTAGATAAGAAATCTAAGTTAACATCTTTAGCGAGCTTAAGGGGTTTGATATGAACCTCAAAAATGGCTTTTCTTTCGTTTCGATCTGGAAGGTCAACATAGATCTGACGATCGAATCTACCGGCACGCATTAAAGCTTTATCCAGTACATCGGCTCTATTTGTTGCAGCAATTACGATCACATTCACATCAGTGCCAAAACCATCCATCTCTGTAAGCAACTGGTTTAATGTGTTTTCTCTTTCATCGTTACCCCCAGTTAAACTATTTTTACCTCTAGCTCTACCAATGGCATCAATTTCATCAATAAAAATAATTGAAGGCGATTTTTGTGCCGCTTGTTTAAATAAGTCTCTAACTCTTGAGGCACCAACACCAACAAACATTTCAACAAAATCTGACCCAGATAAAGAAAAGAAGGGTACACCAGCTTCACCGGCTACTGCTTTAGCTAAAAGAGTTTTACCAGTTCCTGGAGGGCCTACTAATAGAGCGCCTTTAGGTATTTTACCTCCCAAAGAAGTGTATTTATCTGGTTTTTTTAAGAAATCAACGATTTCTTGTACTTCTTCTTTAGCGCCTTCAAGACCAGCAACATCTTTAAAGGTAGTTTTAACTTTGGTATTTTGGTCAAATACTTTGGCTTTTGATTTACCTATATTAAAAATTTGACCTCCGGCACCTCCGCCACCAGCGGCGCCAGACATTCTGCGCATAAAAAATATCCATAAAGCGATTAAGAATATAAAGGGTAACCAAACTAAAAATTGGTCTAGAAAACTGGTTCTGGTTACATTATCTCTATCAAAATCTAGATTATTGTCATTTTTGGCTTGGTTTAACTCATTTTCAAAATTTTGCAAATCCCCAAAATCATAGATATAGGTAGCGCCAGTTTGATTTAAGAAAGAAGGAGACTGATTTTTTTTGTAAATTTCTTTATCTAAAGCATCTTTTTTAATGGTAAGCTGTGCATAATCTCCATTAACGATTAAGATTTTATCTATATCGTTATCATTCAATATAGTTTTAAATTCGTTACGAGTTAGTTTATTGCTACTTAACTCAGAACTATTTAAAAATTGATACCCAAGAATTAGGGCAAATATGATACCGTAAACCCAATAAAAATTGAATTTAAAATTAAATTGTTTTATAGGATTATTATTGTCTTTTCCTTTTTGATTATTATCTTTTTTCATCAATTGTTTCTTAGTTTTACTTAATATGCGTTTTCAATGTTGGTTATTTTGGCATCACCCCATAAGCCTTCTAGATTGTAAAATTCTCTAGTTTGCTTTTGAAATACATGTACCACAACATTAACATAATCTATCAAAACCCATTCTGCATTATCTTCGCCTTCGACATGCCAAGGTTTATCTTTTAAGTTTTTGCTTACAAATTTTTGGATAGATGCTGAGATTGCATTCACCTGGGTATTGGAATTACCATCGCAGATTAAAAAATAATCACATACAGTATTGTCAATATCTCTTAAATCAAGGATGGTTATATTTTCCCCTTTAACTTCTTCAATACCTTTTAATATAGCTGTTATAAGAAGATCAGAATTTACCGTTTTTTTCGCCATTAAGATTTTTAAATTATTCTTGCAAATGTATCACATTTTTGTCATTTTAGAACTTGATAATTTGCTTAATTACATATGAAGATAGTCAAACTTAATGCCATAAATTCGACCAATACCTATTTAAAGGAATTGGTGAAAGAGAAGTCTGTAGAAAATTGGACAGTAATCTGTGCAGAGTACCAAACTTCTGGTAGGGGGCAAATGCAAACTGTTTGGGAATCTGAACGAGGTAAGAATCTAATGTTTAGCGTGTTGGTTAATTTTGAGGGTTTAAGTGTAGACCAACATTTTTATTTAAATTGTGCTGTATCATTAGCTGTTTTTAATGTATTAAAGCTACATAAGGTAGCTAATTTAAGTATTAAATGGCCAAACGACATTATGTCAGGTTCACGTAAGATCTGTGGAATTTTAATCGAAAATAATTTAAAAGGACCTGGTATTAATTACTCTGTAATTGGGGTTGGTTTAAACGTAAATCAGAAGGGATTTTCAGAAGCATTACCTAATGCGGTATCTATGAAAATGCAACTGGGTAAAACGATAAATAGAGATGAATTGCTCATTGCGTTGGTCGTAGAATTAAAAAAGCAAATTGAGAAAATAAATGGTAATCAACAGATTGAATTATATAATGATTACACAGAAAACCTTTATCAAAAAAACATTTTTAAATACTATAAAACCAAATCTAATAAACCATTTTTAGCTAAAATAGTTGGGGTAAACTTGAAGGGTGAGCTGGAATTACAATCACAAAACGGTAGGCAAACAACATATCAATTTAAAGAAATAACATATCTTTAATTAATTTGAAATTTAACATAAAGCTCTATGTCTACTTTAATTTTATCAAATTCAATTGCAATAGGCTTATAACTTTCGGGTCTTGGTGCTGCATCTAATACTTGTATCCCAGCCACTCTGCCTTGTAAAGATTTAAATCTTTGATTGCTGATGTCTGTTAAGTGAATTACTGGTCCTAATTTTTGGCCCACGGCATTGAGCATAACTTTTGCTTCATTTTGAGCCTTTATCAAGGCTTTCTTTTTTAAAATCAATTCTAAGGCCTCCATTTTAGAATATTCTGTTTTTTCTAAATTGACATTGGCTATCCCAATTTGTTCTAAGGCCACGATAACGGTACCAGCCGTTTTAGCATCATAAACCTCTAAGCTATAGTTTTTGCTTTTTAGAACATCTTGCTTTTTTAAAAAGTACTTTTTAAAATTACTAGAAAGATCGTTTAGTTTTAACTGTTTTTTAATGTTAATACCTATTGACTTTAGTTCTTTAGCCATTTTGTTTTCTAACTCTTCAGCAGAAAATTTACCTTTTGTATCTTTTTCAGTAATTAAAATTGACAAATAGATTTTATCTGGAGTTACCAATGTATCAACAGAGACTCTTGATTCCATATAAGGTTGATCTAAATAATTTTTGTATTGTGCTCTACTAGAAAATGATAAAGTAAGCGCAAAAACTATAAACAATAAAAAAGGTTTCATAAAATCATGCTTTTTGTAAAAATAAAAAACTCCTTCAAAAAGAAGGAGTTGAAGCTCTTAAATTATTCTTAAGGTTATAGTTTCTCAATATTACCTATTAAAGTATTGATGAAGTTTTGCAGAGGCTTTTTAACCATCATAGCCATCATCGGATTAAATTTTCCATCAAAAACCAACTGTACATCACTGCTACTTGTATCTTTATCAGCAACTAAGGCAGTAAGACTAAAAGGAAATTTATCACTGCCGGAGCTTAAAGATACTTTATGATCTTCTGTTGGGTCGTCTATTTTTAGTTTTATCTCTGGCATACCTTTTAATGCAAATAAAAAGGCATTGTCTTTAGACTCAAATTTATCAATATTGTCTGGCATGATTTGCCTGTAGTTTTCAACATTCGATAAAAATTCTAATACTTCTTGTTGAGATTTTTTTACGGTTACCTTTGGACTTTCTAAATTCATCAATTTTTATTTTTGTTTCCAGTTACTAGGGTCTTTTCTCCAAGACTGCAACGTTTTCATTTCATTTTCGGTTATATAATTTGTGTCTAAGGCTTGTTGCAGTAAATTTTCGTAATTGCTTAAGGTGGTTAATTCAAGGTTAGCCGTTTTAAAATTATCATCCGCAATAGCGAAACCATAATTAAAAATGGCAACCATACCTTTAACTTGAGCATCGGTTTGTAACAGTGCTTTTACAGCATTTAAGCTACTTTTACCGGTACTAATAAGATCTTCTACCACTACCACATTTTGCCCTTTGTCTAAAAAACCTTCAATTTGATTTTGTCTGCCATGTTTTTTAGGTTCTGGTCTTACATAAATAAAAGGCACGCCAAGTTCTTGTGCTACTAAAACACCTATTGCAATGGCTCCCGTTGCTACTCCAGCTATCACATCTGGTTTACCGTGTTTTTCAAGAATAATTTTAGCTAAATTTTCTCTTATAAAGTTACGAATTGGCACATAAGATAGGGTTACTCTATTATCACAATAAATCGGAGAGTTCCATCCAGAAGCCCATGTAAAAGGCTCATTAGGTTGTAACTTTATGGCTTTGATAGATAAAAGTAATTCGGCTGTTTTTTTTGCTGTATTTTTGTCGAAAATCATGATACAAATGTATACAATTTTTAAGAATGATTTGGTAATAAAATTAACCAATCGTATAGATAATTTTAGATCATTTAAAGGTTTTATTTGGAATGATTTGAGCGTTAATGAGTTTCGAAATATTTTAAATCGACCTAAGGCGAATGAAGTTGTTTTTTATCATCAGCAAATAGATGAACTTTGGCAACAATTTAAAGATAGATTTAACATTATCATTGCCGGAGGTGGTATTGTGCAAAACCCTAGCAAAGCCGTACTGTTTATTTATAGACATAACAAATGGGACTTGCCGAAAGGTAAAATTGAAAGTAACGAATCGGTTCAAAAAGGAGCCATAAGAGAGGTGAAAGAAGAATGTGGCTTTAGGCAGATTAAATGTGAAGAAAATTTTATTGAGAAAACCTATCATATTTATGAAGAAAAAGACCGATCTATTTTAAAAGAATCTGTTTGGTATTTAATGTATTCAGAAGATACCGATTTACAACCGCAAGTAGAGGAAGGTATTACCAAACTGCAATGGTTTAAGCCAGAAGAATTAGAACAGATACAGCAAAATACCTATCCTAATATCAAACAATTGATTACTAATGTGTTAAAAAACAGATAAGGATGAGATTAAATCAAGGCGAATGTCTTATCTTTGCCGACTTTTAATAAAAGCCTTATGACCGAATTTATAACCAAGCGATTACCTAATGTAAAGAATGATATTTTATCTGGTATTACCGTGGCATTAGCCTTAGTACCAGAAGCTGTTGCCTTTGCCTTTGTGGCCGGTGTAGATCCTTTAGTAGGACTTTATGCTGCTTTTATGGTAGGTTTTATTACTTCAATTATTGGTGGTAGACCAGGTATGATTTCAGGAGCAACTGGAGCTTTAGCTGTTGTAATGGTAACACTTGTAGCTAAAGGTAATGCAATGGGAGCTCCTGGAGAAAACCTTGGTTTGTATTATCTTTTTGCCACCGTTATTTTAATGGGTATATTTCAAATTTTAGCTGGTATTTTAAAACTAGGAAAGTTTGTAAGACTTATTCCACACCCTGTAATGATGGGCTTTGTTAACGGTTTGGCCATTGTTATATTTTTATCGCAATTAGGAATGTTTACTCAAAAAGTAAATGGAGAGAAAGTATGGCTACAAGGTGCCGATTTGTATAAAATGATAGGCCTAGTTGCTTTAACGATGCTTATCATGTGGTCGTTGCCAAAAATAAAGTTGACTAAAAAATTGCCAGAAGCTCTAATTGGTATATTAACTGTTACAGCGGTGGTAATCTTTTTTAATTTAGATGTGGCCACAGTAGGTTCGTTTATTAGAGAAGGTGGGGGAGAAGGTTTAAAAGGCGGTTTACCAACCTTGCATTTAGAAACGTTTTCAAAAATACCATTGAATTTAGAAACACTAACATTTATTTTACCTTACGCCTTGATACTGGCAGCCATTGGTTTAATAGAGTCTTTAATGACGCTTAATTTAATTGATGATTTAACAGAAACTAGAGGCAATGGCAATAAAGAATGTGTGGCGCAAGGTACTGCCAATATTGTCACTGGTTTGTTTGGAGGTATGGGAGGTTGTGCCATGATTGGGCAATCAATCATTAATATTAAATCTGGTGGAAGAACAAGGCTTTCTGGTATTACAGCAGCAGTTGTATTGCTAATATTTATTGTATTTGCCTCATCTTATATAGAGCAAGTCCCTATTGCGGCACTAGTTGGCGTAATGTTTATGGTGGTGATTGGTACTTTTGCATGGAGTAGTTTTAGAATCATCAATAAAATTCCGAAAACAGATTTGTTTGTATTAATTTTAGTATCATCTCTAACAGTTATTTTTGACTTAGCCATTGCGGTTTTTGCCGGAGTAATTGTAAGTGCCCTTGTGTTTTCTTGGGAGAATGCAAAAAGAATTAGAGCTAGAAAAAGAATAAAAGAAGACGGTACTAAAGTTTATGAGATATGGGGGCCTTTGTTTTTTGGTTGTATTACAGCGTTTAATGATAAATTTGATGTGAAAAATGATCCTGATAAAGTTGAAATAGATTTTGTAGAATCTAGAGTAAGTGATCATTCAGCCTTAGAA
>JAUIJW010000043.1 GCA_030431085.1 Bacteroidia bacterium | reverse complement strand
TCTTTGTCCCAGTTTATTAAACTGGGGCTTAATTTTTTTGTAAAAGTAAATAATAATCACTTTATTTGTTTTTTCATTAATTGTTTAAACAAATGTTAATTAAATGAAGATTGAAGATGAAATAAAACAAAAATCGTTCAAATCTGTTTATCAAAAAGTAAGTATCAACTTATTGTTTACAAGCAGTTGGTTTCGTGATGTAATGAAACAGGAGATGAACAAATTTGATATAACTTCTCAACAATTTAATGTACTTAGAATATTGCGAGGAAAGCATCCTGAGTTATGTGCTGCAGGTGATATTAAATCGGTTATGGTTGATAAGACGCCTGATTTAACAAGATTAATTGACCGGTTACTTAAAAAAGGATTTGTTACGAGAGAAACTTGCCCTGATAATAGAAGAAAAGTAGATATTGGAATCACTGACAAAGGATTGTCACTTGTAAATAAAGCTTCTGCTGTAATAGATCAACATGACAAAATGTTTAAAAACTTAACAGAGGATGAAGCAGAACAATTAAGTAATCTTTTAGATAAAATGAGGGGTTAAAAAATTTATCATAACACTTGTTTAAACGAAATTTATAACAACAAATAAAATAAAAATGAGAAAATTAAATTCGATGGTTAAGGCAGTTGGAATACTAAAACTAACTGTTTTATTATCTACAAATTTGTCAGCAGAAGAGAAAACTTTCCAAGTAAATACTGAAAATAGCGTAGTCAATTGGAAAGGTGAAAAGATTGGAGGACGTCATTCAGGTTTTCAAAAAAGTGAACGAAAAAATATTTGACAGTGGCTTTTGGATTGGGGTTTCTTTTTTAATCTATAGTTTTAGTATTTTTTATTTAATTGTGCTTTATGCTGCCATAGTTTTTTTTAAGAGAGAACACTGGAGAACCTTTTTTATGCCTATCATAGGTTTTTTAACTCCTGTTTTTCTTTGCTATGTTTATTATTTATGGCATGATAATCTTGAGCAATTTACAGAGCTAACGTATTTACCCATTCAATTTAATCTATCATTTTATTTACAAAGTCATTTAATAGGTTCTATCGCTGTGTTAACCATTTTAACCATGGTTGCATTATTTTTAACTACCAGTAAATCAGTGTCGGGTAAGAAAGATTTTAAGCACACCTGGTATGTTTTGTTGGTGCATACTTTAGTCTCGTTAGCCATTATTTTGTTGGTTGAAGCCAAAAATAGTAGTGAGTTCTTATTATTAGCTTTTCCGGGGAGTATATTAATTGCCAATTACTTACAAATTATTCAAAGGTACTGGCTTAAGGAGGTTATACTATATATATTGGTAATCACTTTAGTGTCTAGCTATTTTCTATAGTTTGGAGCCAAAGGCCAAATCGCCAGCATCGCCTAGACCAGGAATAATATACCCTTTTTCATTAAGCTGATAGTCCACAGCGGCTACCCATAAGTGTGTGTTATCTGGAAAGAAGTCTTGAATATATCGAATACCTTCAGTGGCAGCAATCACAGCAACTATATGAATTTCTTTAATGTTACCAAGTTTTTTTAAAACGTTATAAACAGCGACTAAAGAATTTCCGGTAGCTAACATTGGATCAGCTAAAATTAAGGTCTTATCATTTAATGACGGCGAAGCTAAATATTCAACAATGATATCAAAATCAATATCGGTTTGATGCTTTCTATAGGCCGAAATAAAAGCATTTTCAATGTCGTCAAAATAATTTAAAATGCCTTGATGTAGCGGTAGTCCTGCACGTAAAATAGAACAGAGCACTAAGTTTTTTTGAGGCACTCTCATGTCTTTTTGTCCTAAAGGTGTATTTATTTTTTTAGAGGTGTAATTGAGTTGCTTACTTAATTCATAGCTTAGAATTTCACCAATTCGTTCTAAGTTTCTCCTAAATCGTAAGGCATCTTTTTGAATCTGTATGTCACGTAATTCTGCGACAAAATTGTTGAGTATTGAAGAAGTTTCTGTAAAATTATGAATTAACAAAACGTAAAGATTTTAACCAAAGATAAACATAAAAAAACCAGAAAAATAATTTTCTGGTTTAAGATATTGTATTAGGGTTATTTCCAATAATCTGCTACCCATGGGGCAGGAGGCACATATCTGTACCATTTGCCACGCCCACCTTCAATGGCCTTATGCGGATTAATTTCGCCATGAAAGATGATAATTTTTGATCCTTTGGGGATACTTGGTTTTTTCCAAAAAGCAAATGGAATTTTTGAGGCGCAATCATATTTAAAGCTAGGGCACCATGCTTTAGGCCAGTATTGCAAAAGTCCTTTTTCGTGAATGGCCCAAGTGAGATACTCTTGCTCATTGCGGTGCTGCTGGCGAATGGTATCGAAGTTTTCAATAAAATAATCAAATACATAGCCATGTTCGCCAATGGCAAACCTATAAACTGAAGAATTACCTGTCATTCTCCAGAATTTCATATCGTAATCTTTAATGATTCGAAAGTCTCCATCAATATCAAAAAAACAATCGATATTTTCAAGAATAACTATATCTAAATCTAAAAATAGAGCAGTACCTTTTAAACCATATAAATCTGATTTAAAAGTGGTTAGCTTTTTCCACATTCGTTCAGGAAGATTTCCTGGTAAATTTATTTCTGGAATAGGGAAACACTGCACGTCATCTATGATGCCTTTTTCATCATCCGTAAAGCATACCATTTTAAAATCGTAGGTTAAATTACGTTTTACCATGGCATGCAGACGGTTAACATATTCGGCACTATATAATGTGCCCCATTTCATGCAAAAGATATATTTGTCTGCCATGTCGTGAAAATTTCGACAAAGGTACAGATTAATTGCTAACCTTTAGGTAAGCTTATGCATTGATAATTTTCTTTTGATGAGCAATAGATTCTTGATGAATGGCTTTAAATACGTTTTCTATAAACTCTTGGGTTAAGCCTTGATCTTTACCTTCTTTAATTACTTTGGCTAGAATTTCTTGCCAACGAGAATTTTGAAGAATAGCCACATTGCTTTCTTTTTTAGCCAAGCCAATGTTTTCAACCACTGCCATTCTTTCGGCCAGCGTTTCTAATAATTGGTGATCTAAATTATTAATTTCTTTACGTAAAGCGTCTAGTTTATTATAGGCTTCTTCCCCCTCTTCAAAACGAGGCTTTCTTACACGTAGAGTGTCCATGATTTCAACTAATCTGGCTGGGGTTATTTGTTGTTTAGCATCACTCCAAGCTTCATCTGGATTACAGTGTGTTTCTATCATTAAACCATCTAACTTTAAATCTAGTGCAGTTTGAGATACATCAAAAATTCCTTTTCTTTCCCCACAAATATGTGAAGGATCATTGATAATGGGTAACGTTGGGTATTTGTTTTTTAAATCTATAGGAATTTGCCAGTTAGGAATATTTCTATATTTAGATTTTCTAAATGAAGAGAATCCGCGATGGATTGCTCCTAAATTTTCTACGCCACATTTGTGAAGTCTTTCAATAGCTCCAATCCATAAAGCCAAATCGGGATTGATAGGGTTTTTTACCAATACAATTTTTTTAGTGCCTTGAATGGCTTCTGCAATTTCTTGAACTGCAAATGGATTTACGGTTGTACGAGCCCCAATCCATAAAATATCGATATCAAATTCTAGAGCCAACTTGGCATGTTGAGCGTTACCAATTTCTACAGCGGTTAATAAGCCTGTTTCTTCTTTTACTTTTTGTAGCCAAGCAAGGGCTTTACCGCCTTGCCCTTCAAAAGCACCTGGACGTGTTCTTGGCTTCCAAACACCTGCTCTAAAAACGGTGGCATCTGTGTCTTTTAAAGCGTGGGCAACTTCTAACACTTGTTCTTCAGATTCGGCACTACAAGGTCCCGCAATGACCAACGGATGATTTAAATTCATTTGGTCTAACCATGTTCTAAAATTCTTTGTTTCCATATTCTTATTGATTTGTAATTCCGGCTAATACATCTTTTATTCTATTTGTATTTTGCATGGTGTTGAACACATCATCAGCCGATTCGTTTTCTAAAATTTCTTTAAATTGATTAAGGTTTTTAATATACTCTTTAAGTGATTTTAATACACTTTCTTTATTTTGTAAAAATATTGGGGTCCATGTTTCTGGGTTACTTTTGGCAAGCCTTACCGTAGAAGCAAAACCACTGCCTGCCATATCAAAAATTCGCTCTTCATCTTTTTCTATTTCTAATACAGTTTTACCTAGCATGAATGAACTAATATGAGATAGATGAGAGACATAGGCAATGTGCTTATCGTGTTGTGCAGAAGAGGTCATAAAAACATTGCGCATTCCAATAGCTTCAAAAATTCTGGTAGTTTTTTCGACCATAGTTTTACTGCTATTCTGCTGTTCACAAATAATATTCACCTTATTATTAAAAAGATTGTAAATGGCAGCTTTAGGGCCAGAAAACTCTGTTCCTGCAATGGGATGAGTAGCTACAAAATTCTTTCTTTTCGGATGGTTTTTAATGGTTTCGCACACGGCATTTTTGGTAGAACCCACATCAAAAACAAGTGTATTCTCATGGATTAAATCAAGTACTTGTAGGGTAATTTTTGGTACTGCATTAACTGGTGCCGCAATAATTACGGTATCAACTTCTTTAACAATATCTATTTCGGCTTTAGCAAAAATAATTCCTAAATTCAAGGCTTCTTCAACGTGATTTGGGTTTTTGTCGATACCATAAATGGTGGCCCATGACACTTTTTTAAGCTCGAGCGCCAATGAACCTCCTATAAGACCTAAACCGATTACGGCAATTTTTTTAACATCATCCATGCTCAATTCTTTTTAATACGGTTTTTATTTGTTCTTCTCCTAAGCAAAGTGAAAATCTGATATACCCTTCACCGTTACTGCCAAAAATATGACCTGGAGCGATAAATACATTATGCTTGTAGAGTAATGTATCGCAAATGTCTGAAGATTTTTGGCCTTGTGGTACTTTGGCCCAAATAAACATACCGGTGGCATTTTTATCATAAGTGCAATGCATTACATCGCAAATTTTCCAAACTAGATCGCGTCTTCTTGCATAAGTATCATTGATTTTATCGAACCAACTTTTGTCTTGATTTAGTGCCGCAATTGCACCCTGTTGTATGCCGTAATACATGCCAGAATCCATATTACTTTTAACCGTAAGGATATGTTTTAATATATCTTGATGTCCCGTCACCATACCTACTCGCCACCCTGCCATATTAAAAGATTTGCTTAGCGAATTTAATTCAATAGCGGTGTCTTTGGCGCCGTGGATGGATAAAATACTTTGTGGATTGTTGTTTAAAACAAAACTATAAGGATTGTCATTAACAATTAAGATTTGATGCTTCTTGCCAAATGCAATAATTTTTTCTAATGTGGCAGTATTAGCATTGCTGCCAGTAGGCATATGTGGATAGTTTACCCACATTATTTTTACCCTTGTTAGATCGAGTTTTTCTAAAGTATCAAAATCTGGGGCCCATTGATTGCTTGCTAATAAATCGTAGGATATGATTTCTGCTTCTAGTAAATTACTTACAGAAGCATAAGTTGGGTATCCAGGATTGGGTATAAGCACTTGATCACCTGGGTTGAGAAAGGCCATAGAAATATGCATGATACCTTCTTTAGATCCCATTAATGGTAAAATTTCATTGGTAGGATTCAGGTTAACATCATAAGAACGCTTATAGAATTGAGCCATAGCTTCCCTAAGTTCTGGCAACCCTTGGTAATTCTGATAACCATGAATATCTGCACCATATAGAGCCTCTTTAACTTCTTTAGGAGGCGCTAAATCTGGACTGCCAATGGCAAAATTTATAATAGGTTTGCCTTGTGCTGCCAGTGATCTAACTTCTCTCAACTTAGTCGAAAAGTAGTATTCTTTTACATGTTTTAATCTATTGGCTACTGTAATCATAACTGCAAGGTGTTTTGTTGGTATTCACCTAATATTTTTAAATGAGCTACTTTTTTTTGAATCAAGTGTAAAGCATTTTGATAAAGTACTTGATCTTCATATAAAAAGTCGACGAAAAAAGCATAATGCCATTGTTTGTCAATAATGGGTAAAGACTGGATTTTGGTAAGACTAATCTCGTGCTTAGCAAAAAGATCTAAAATTTCTGCTAAACTTCCAGTCTCGTGCTTGGTAATAAATTTTAAAGAAGCTTTATTGTTAGTAAACTTGGTTGAGTTCTCACGTTCTTTTTTTAGGATAAAAAACCTTGTTGAATTATTTTTAATGGTTTGAATATCGTCTTCAATAACATCTAAATTGAAAAGTTCTGCGGCCGATTTACTTGCAATAGCAGCGATGCCTTTGAGTTTTTCTTTTTGAATTCTTAAAGCTATTTCGGCCGTGTCTTTTTCTTCTATGAGCTTGATATTGGGATGTGCTCTAAAAAATTTGCGACACTGTAAAATGGCCATAGGGTGAGACCAAACCTCTTTAATATCTTCTAAATTTTGACCTGGTAAAGCCATTAAATGATGATGAATATTAAGAAAAACTTCTCCTTCAATTGATAGATTATATTCGTCAATTAAGGCATAATTTGGTAAAATAGCTCCTGCAATAGAGTTTTCTATAGCCATAACAGCACAGTCAACTTTTTCGTTTTTAAGTAGAACAGGAATTTCTGTAAACGACATGCATTCTGTAAACGCAATATCACTCCCGAAAAATTGCATGGCTGCAATTTCGTGAAATGATCCTCTAATTCCTTGTATGGCTACATTCATGGTAAAAAAAAAGTCTCGAGAAATCTCGAGACCTATATATTAAATTTTATAATTGCATTTACATATAAAGTCTCGCTTCTATTTTGTAAAAAAAATAAAAGTAAAAACGAGCAAAAATGTTAAATGTGTTCTGCATAATTTCTTTAATGAGCCAGCAAATCTAATAATTAATTTTTCAATTGCAAATGTTTTGTAAAATTTGTTGTAAATAATATAAGGTTAATTCTAATTTTTACGAAATTCTTAATTTTACAAGCTTAAAAATATTATTTTGATGATTTAAAATTGTCTTCTCTATGAGAAAGTTTTGTTTCTTTGTAGCAAATTTGAAAATATGTCTTTAGAAGTTTCAAACGTTTCAAAATATTATGCCACCCAAAAGGCACTTAATCAAGTGAGTTTTAACTTGAATAAGGGCGAGGTGGTTGGTTTTTTAGGGCCTAATGGCGCTGGTAAGTCTACTATGATGAAAATGATTACAACCTATATTGAAGCGAGTGAAGGAAATATTAGAGTAGACGCTCAAAATATTAAAGACAATACTTTAGAAGTAAAAAAGAAGATTGGCTATTTGCCAGAGCATAATCCCATTTATTTAGATTTATTCGTAAAAGAGTATCTGCAGTTTCATGCGAATATCCACCAGGTAAGAAAGGAAAGAATAAATGAGGTTATTAATTTGGTAGGTTTAACACCTGAACAAAATAAAAAAGTTGGACAATTGTCTAAAGGATACCGTCAACGAGTAGGCCTTGCAGCCGCATTATTGCACGATCCTGAAATATTGATATTGGATGAGCCCACTACAGGGTTAGACCCAAATCAATTGGCAGACATTAGAGAGCTTATTAAAAATATTGGCAAGACCAAAACCGTATTGTTGTCAACACATATCATGCAAGAGGTAGAGGCTATGTGCAATAGAGTTATCATTATCAATAAAGGTAACATTGTAGCAGATAAGCAAATTGCAGAACTTTTAAAGGAACAAGCACAAATAATAGAAGTTGAGTTTGATGTAAGAGTAGAAGAACAATTGTTAAAACAGATTGATCATGTGAGAACGATAAAAAACATAGGGGATAATATTTGGCACCTTAGTTTTGATACAGATCAAGATATGCGCTCTCTAATATTCGATTTCGCTCAAGTTAACGGATTGCGTACCTTGCAATTAAAGCAAAAAGTAAATAGCTTAGAGCAGCTGTTTCGTAACCTAACAGCTTAATAAGTGTAAATGAAAAAATTACTTTTAATATTTTTTATAGGAATCACAATAATTGGTCAAGCCCAAGTTAAAAACCAGAATGTTTATGTGACTAAAGGCAAAGGGTTTGAGTTTCATTTTTTCGATAATTCATACCTACTTCATATGGATTTTAGAGGGCAGTTTCGTGCGTCGTATCCTTTCGACGGATTTCCTGCAGACGGCGAAGGGTTTAATGATTACGAAACAGAGCTAGGTATTAGTAGAGCCAGAATTAAAATTGGTGGTTATGTGCTAAAACCCTACTACAATTTTTATTTTGAACAAGATATAAAAGGAGGTAATCTTTTAGATTTTAGAGCGCAACTAGAGAAATTGCCATATCTAAAATTAAGAGTTGGTCAATGGAAAGCAAGATATTCTAGAGAGCGTGTTATTTCTTCAGGTAAACAAGAAGGATTAGAAAGATCATTGATCAATAGTGTTTTTACAATAGATAGGCAGCAAGGTATTTCTCTCTATGGAGATCTGGGTCGTGATGATAGGCAAGATTTTCAATATTGGGCGTCGGTATTTATGGGTACAGGTAGAGGTGGTGATCCGGATGGAGGAAGCCAGTTAATGTATATGTTAAGGTTACAGTACAACCCTATTGGGGTGGCCGATAAATTTAGCGGATCTGATTTGAAAAGACATGAGAGGTTTACACCATCAATTGCTATCGCTGGGGTGACAAATGAAAGTGCTTACACCTCTTTTTCTACCAGAGGTGGAGGCCAGTTATACGGATTTGAACCTGGAGTTGGTGGGCAGTATAAGGTAGATCAAGGCATGTTTGAAACCGCCTTTAAATATAAAGGTTGGGCATGGCAGCAGGAGTTTCATTATAAACGGATAAATGATCAGGTTAATTTAACCATTACTGAAATGATTGGTAATTATGTTCAGTTGGGATATTTTTTAAATGAGCATTTTAGTAAAATTCCAAAGCAGTTTGAGGTGTTTTCAAGGTTTGCTTTTTATGATGCCAATATCCACGCCGCAGAAAATATGAACTATGAATATACCCTAGGCTGTAATTGGTTCTTTAAGGGGCATAAAAATAAGCTTACTTTTGATTATTCTTACCTAGAATACAACCAGTTTAATCCTCACTTTCATTCGGGGAACCGTTTTAGATTACAATGGGATGTATCGATATTTTAGTAGTATCTTTGTCAAAAAAAATCGAACATCATGAATTTAGATTTGTTGCCAAAGATTAAACACAGTCATTCGGATAATTTTTTTCTTTTAGCGGGGCCATGTGCTATTGAAGGAGAAACAATGGCATTGCAAATTGCTGAAAAAATAGTTGAAATTACTAATAAGCTAGAAATACCTTATGTTTTCAAAGGTAGCTTTAAAAAAGCCAACCGCTCTAGAATTGATAGCTTTACCGGTATTGGCGATGAAAAAGCCCTAAAGATTTTACAAAAAGTAGGTCAAACTTTTGATATTCCTACGGTAACTGATATTCATGAGGTGGAAGACGCAGAAAAAGCAGCAAAATTTGTAGACGTATTACAAATTCCAGCGTTTTTGGTTAGACAAACAGACCTGGTTGTTGCAGCTGCAAAAACAGGTAAGGTTGTTAATTTAAAAAAAGGTCAGTTTATGAGTGCCCAAGCCATGCAACACGCCGTACAAAAAGTAAAGGATTCGGGGAGTGAAAAAGCTTGGATTACAGATAGAGGCACTATGTTTGGTTACCAAGATATGATAGTGGATTTTAGAGGAATACCTACTATGCAGCAATATGCACCTACGATTTTAGATGTTACACATTCGTTACAGCAGCCTAATCAATCTAGTGGTGTTACTGGTGGGCAACCAAATATGATTGAAACTATTGCTAAAGCAGGTATTGCAGTGGGTGTAGATGGCTTGTTTATTGAAACACATTTCGATCCAGCTAATGCCAAATCTGATGGTGCTAATATGTTAAATCTAGATTATTTAGAAGATTTACTCACCAAATTGGTGGCGATAAGAAAAACGATAAATACCTTTTAAAATTAAAATATTAGGCTACCAAAAAGAAATTTGATATTGTAAAACAGCCATGCCTTTATAATCTTTCTGCTGTAAAGAAATGTGATCAAAAATTGGACGATATTGATAGGCTAAGCTCAGTTTATTTTGATGGTCATTAAACATAAAATTTACATTAAAATCGTAAACGGTCATAGCATCATTTAAAGCATCCCAATATGAGTGTTGTATAGCAATATTAGGCTGTATTGTAATAGGTTGTTTAAATAGGTTTACTTTGGTAAAGGCATAGCCCAATTGCATATAAAGTGAAGAGCCCGTACCAATCATAGGAAAAGCAACTCCAGGACCATTAAAATCAGTACCTCCTGCATTGGTTGGATTGTTGGCTCCAACATTTCTAATGTAATCTTTACCAAAGCCATAGTAATAGAATCCTAAATACGTAGTTATGGCATTTTTATTAGCTAGAGGAAGATTTAAATAAGAATCTATGGCCCAATGTTTAAGGTCGTAAAATGTTGTTTGGGGTAATTTGGCATCGCCATCACTCATGGCTTTTTCTTGATATTGAAATCCAGTACCAATATTAAAAACCTTTTTGTGTTGCATGTAAGTACCGGTTTGGTAGGCCGTTTTGTTACTTTCGTGGCCGAAAAATTGATATTTTATATAGGACGATATTTTAATTTTCGGTTTATTGTTGGCAAAATCTGTTTTGTTGTTTGGGGCAGTTTTTACCGTAATGGGTTGCATCAGCGATAAGCGATAATCAAAACGATGTGCTTGACCTTTAAACCAAACACCCAAATTTCTTCCTAAATCATCTGTTTTTTCAACCGTATTTAAGGTAAATAGCGGAGAGTCTAACCCCATCATAGATTGGCTAGAGCGTACATTCCATCGATTTAAGCCTTGCCAGGCAGATTTGCCTACTCCAATTTCAAAAGATTTTGCAAAAGCATACTCTGCGTATAAATCTAATACCCCAATGGGGAAAGTATTGGTTTTTAAGTTAAGATTGTTGCCGCCAAACAATGCTGCGGCATATAGTCTTGGTGTGATTTGTGAGGAAATAGGAATTCGTATTCGTCTAATCGAAATATCTGCTAGATGCTTAGTAGGTTCACCATTAACTAAAGAGCCTTCATTTAAATCAGAATATCTTGCCCAAAATTGGGCTCTAACAGACCATTTGATCGTAGGAAATTGGGCTTCGTCTTCTTGTGAAAACAAGTTGATGCAGATTGAGAAAAAGACGATGAAAATTAGTTTGAATTTCAATGGTATACCTCTTAAAACAGCTATACAAATTTACGGATTAATATACCTAATGATATGAGTTTTGTCAGGAAAACAAAAGTCTTTTTGTGTTATAAAAATCTCTTAAATTCACTACACAAAATGGCCGTTGCAGTGGCCACATTTAAACTTTCGGTATTTTGATTTTTGCCAAACTGTGGAATTGTAATAGGGTTTTGAACGTACTTTTCAATTGCACTTGATATGCCATTAGCTTCATTACCCATGATAAGAATCGCTTTTTGAGGCAATGATGTTTGGTAAACAACGCTTCCGTTAAGTACTGCACCATAGATAGGTCTTTCGGATGTGTTTAAAAATTCAGAAAGATCTTGATAACAAATATTTACTCTAGCAATTGATCCCATGGTGGCTTGCACTACTTTTGGGTTATAACAGTCTACAGTATTTTTAGAGCAAATCAAATTAATATCATACCAATCGCAAAGCCTAATAATGGTACCAAGGTTACCAGGGTCATTGATATCATCTAACACCAAAGTAAGATCTTTATGGTTATGACTATCGGGTTGAGGTATTTTAAAAATAGCCAATATTTGGTTGGGGGTAGAGAACTGGCTTATCATTTTCAATTCTTTTTCAGAAATCAGCGTAATTTGGTCTATATTTAGTTCGTTATTGTATAGAGAAGTAGCGTATAACTGATGTAAGGGCATTTTAGATAAAATCATGTCTTCAACGGCCTTTATTCCTTCAACGATAAAAAGCTGATTTTCGGTTCTCTGCTTTTTTTTTCTTAAACCATTTATAAATTTTATTTGGCTTTTGCTTAACATGTAAATAGTGTTACTTTTGAATTGAATTAAAAAATTGGCCTTTGTTTAAACATTTAACAAAAATACTATTCTTTGTATTAATGTTAATACTTTTTATTCGTTGCAATACTGTTAAGTATGTGCCAGAGGAAGACTATCTACTAAAAAAAAATAATGTTTTCCTAAATGAGGAAAAAAGCACCAATGACAAGATAAAAAGTTATATCAAACAGCGACCTAATCAAACCACGCTGGGAGTGCCGTTGCAGTTACACTTTTATAACTTAGGAGATCCAGAATATTATAAAACCTTCGAAGATTGGCAAGCCGGAGAAACAGTAAAAGATCACACTTATGAATCTTTACTGTCTAAAAAGCAAACTTTTGCGCTTTTTAATATCAATAAAGGTTTTAACAGTTGGTTTATAACAAAAGGACAGGCACCAATTTTATTTGATAGTCATAAAGCTGAAAAATCTGCAAAATCACTCAAAGATTATTTTATTTCTAATGGCTTTTTTGAAGCTGAAACAAGTTTTGATACAACCATTGTTAAAGACAAACAGTTAGAAATTTATTACAGAATTAAGTCGGGTAAGCAATACTATTTAGATTCGATAAGTGCAGAAATAGAATCACCAATTTTAGATTCTTTATATAATCAACACAAGGAACAATCGGTTTTAAAACCAAATAACCCCTTTATTTTTGATGAGTTCGAAAAAGAAGAGTCAAGACTCGTAAAGTTATTCAGAAATTCGGGTATTTATCACTTTAAGAAGAACAGTATGGGTTTTTGGACAGATTCTGTGCAAGGAGATTATTATAAAGATATAGTATTAAAAATTCCTAATAGAATTAAAAAAGAGGGTGATAGCACTTACAAAATACCCTATAAAATTCAACGGGTGAACAGAATTAATGTCTACACAGATTTTACCATCAAGAACAAGAACAAAACACCACACGATTCGGTAGCTTATAATGGCTATAATTTTTACAGTTATGGAAAATTAAAGTATAAACCTAAGCACCTCACGAATGCTTTGTTTATTTCACCCAAAGAGATTTATAAAGATTTGGAGGCTGATCTTACCAGA
>JAUIJW010000254.1 GCA_030431085.1 Bacteroidia bacterium | reverse complement strand
AAGCTCTATTTCTGTGGTAGCTTTTGTTACCATAGCTACTAATTATCTAGGTAAAAAGTACCTTTAAAATCGCATTTAAAAGATCTTTTTAAATTTTTTCAAAAAGATGATATATGTCATTTTTATAAAAGTTAAAAATTTCTTAATTTGTTCCAACTAAAAAAATTAATGATGAACATCATCTTTATGCTCATTATTGCAAGTTTAATTATTGCAATAATATTTTTCATTCTATTTGTCAAATCAGTTAAATCAGGTCAATATGATGATGTCTATACACCATCTGTTAGAATGCTTTTCGACGACGAATTGGTGAAAGAAAAATCTACAGAAAACACTAACCAATTAAATTAATCTAAATAATTCATAATCGTATGGAAAAAGAACAATTTTACTATGACAATAAAATTGTCAAAATGTTTCTTATTGCAACAGTTGTTTGGGGTATCGTAGGGATGCTTGTTGGACTTATTGTGGCGTTCTTATTTATTTTCCCAAACATGCTCGAAGGTATTTCGTGGTTAAGTTTTGGTAGAATAAGACCACTTCACACCAATGCCGTCATTTTTGCATTTGTTGGAAATAGCATTTTTATGGGTATTTATTACTCTATGCAACGACTTTTAAAAACCAGAATGTTTAGTGATACCCTTAGTAAAATTCATTTTTGGGGTTGGCAACTTATTATTGTTGCCGCTGCCATAACCTTACCATTGGGTTTAACAAGTTCTAAAGAATATGCAGAACTTGAATGGCCTATTGATATCGCTATTACAATCATTTGGGTAGTCATGGGCATTAACATGATCGGAACTATCCTTAAAAGAAGACAACGACATATTTATGTCGCCATATGGTTTTATATAGGTACACTAATTACAGTTGCCCTATTGCATATTTTCAATAATATTGAATTGCCAGTATCTGCTTTTAAGAGCTATTCTGTTTATGCTGGTGTTCAAGATGCCTTGGTACAGTGGTGGTATGGGCATAATGCTGTAGCCTTTTTCTTAACCACTCCAGTGTTAGGTCTTATGTATTATTTTGTGCCTAAAGTGGCCAACAGACCTGTCTACTCATATCGACTGTCAATCATTCACTTTTGGTCTTTAATCTTTATTTATATCTGGGCTGGACCTCATCATCTATTGTATACCGCTTTACCCGAGTGGGCTCAAAATTTAGGAACCGTATTTTCTGTAATGCTAATTTTCCCTTCTTGGGGAGGTATGATTAATGGTTTACTTACCTTAAGAGGAGCTTGGGATAAGGTACGAGAAAACCCTATTTTAAAATTCTTTGTAGTCGCCATTACAGGTTATGGTATGGCTACCTTCGAAGGTCCTATGTTGTCATTTAAAAATTTAAATGCTATTGGCCATTATACAGATTGGATTGTAGCACACGTTCATGTAGGTGCACTAGCCTGGAACGGGTTTATGGCTGCTGGTATTATATATTGGTTAGCCGGTAAGCTTTGGAAAACAGAGCTATACTCCAAAAAATTAGCTAATATTCATTTTTTAATTGGTACTCTAGGTATTTTATTATATGCTATTCCTTTATATATCGCTGGGTTTACACAAGCCACTATGTGGAATCAATTTAATCCAGATGGTACTTTAGTTTATGGTAATTTCTTAGAAACTGTAACACAAATTATACCTATGTACGCCATGAGAGCTATCGGCGGAACACTATACCTTAGTGGATTTCTTTTACTTGGTTACAATGTAATTAAAACAGCTCAAGCTGGCTCTGCAGTTGAAGATGAATTGGCAGAAGCTGCCCCATTAAAACAGATTTCGAGTAGAAGATTACCTGGCGAAGCATGGCACTCATGGTTAGAAAGAAGAACTGTTATTTTTATGATTCTTACGGCAGTAGCTGTTTTAATTGGAGGTATTGTAGAAATTATCCCACTATTAACAGTTGATTCTAATATACCCAAAATTACATCAGTTAAACCTTATACACCGTTAGAACTAGAAGGTCGTGATATCTATATCCGTGAAGGCTGTAACAACTGCCATTCACAAATGATTCGTCCGTTTAGATCAGAAGTAGAACGGTATGGTGAATATTCGAAGGCTGGTGAATTTGTTTACGATTACCCATTTCTATGGGGTTCTAAAAGAACAGGGCCAGATTTGCACCGCTTAGGAGGAAAATACAACGATAATTGGCACTTTAATCATATGCTAGACCCTAGGCTTACTTCACCGGGTTCTATCATGCCACAATATCCATGGCTTTTAGAAGATGATTTAGATATTGGTGAGGGTCAGAGTAAATTAATAAAAACTCTTCATTGGAATGATTTATATTCAATTTATATTATCGTAGTTAATAGTCAATTATCATCAGGATTTGAATTTGAAATCGGTTATAAGAAAGGTGAAATAAATAGTTGGAAAATAATAATTTCAAAGTCATTATTTGAAAATT
>JAUIJW010000042.1 GCA_030431085.1 Bacteroidia bacterium | reverse complement strand
GTTAAATCAAAACCAGAATATAGTTTCTTGGCATCGTCTAAACAGCAGATTGAAACTCCAGCATTACCTATTTTACCATAGATATCTGGGCGTAAATCTGGATCGTTACCATAAAGTGTTACACTATCAAAAGCAGTAGAAAGCCTTTTGGCCGGTGAACCTAGACTAACATAGTGAAACCTTCTGTTGGTACGTTCTGGACCACCTTCACCTGCAAACATTCTTGTGGGGTCTTCCCCTGTGCGTTTGAAAGGATAAATACCAGCCGTAAAAGGAAATTCTCCTGGGACATTTTCTTGTAGACTCCAAAGTAAAATATCTCCCCAAGCCTCGTATTTAGGTAGTGCTATTTTTGGTATTTTTAGTTGAGACAAAGAGGTGACATGTGTCTTAATATTAATTTCTTTATCTCTTACTTTAAAAGAGAAAACATCATTTTTATATCGATCTTTTTTCTTTTTAAAATTTATAATAGTTTCCCAATTATGGGCTGTTAAATCCTTTTTAACCCTATTAAAGGTGTCAAGCAATTGTTCAACCAGACTTCGTTGGTTACCCGAAATTTGGGGCTCGAAGTTATGGCTAATACCATTTTCATTGAGCAAAATTTCACAATCAAGTATTGTTTCTAGGGTTTTGTGGAGACCATATAACTTTTGAGCAATTTTGCTCTGGGTATGAGCCCACGAATTATAGGATAAGTTGTTTTCAGAAATTTCAGATAAATATCTATTGCGCTTTGGCGGAATGATAAATTGTTTTTCACTCATGGCATCACTTACTTCAAAGCTACTTTGAAGATGGGTATGACCTTTTGCTGCAATAGCATTGATGATATAGTGGTATAAATTATTCGTGCCAGGATCGTTAAATTGAGAGGCAATGGTGCCAAAAACTGGCATATTATCTGGGTCGATATCCCAAAGATTATGATTGCGTTGGTATTGCTTTTTAACATCTCGAAGAGCATCTAAAGCCCCTTTTTTATCAAATTTGTTGAGAGCAATTACATTGGCGAAATCAATCATGTCAATTTTTTCTAACTGGGTAGCCGCACCATATTCAGGAGTCATTACATATAAGGAATAATCTGAATGGTCTAGTATTTCGGTATCAGATTGCCCAATGCCAGAGGTTTCTAAAATAATAAGATCAAAACTCCCCTGTTTTAAAATGTTAAGAGCATCACTTACGTGTTTAGAAAGAGCTAAATTAGATTGTCTGGTGGCTAGCGACCTCATATAAACACGGTTATTGTTAATGGAGTTCATTCTAATTCTATCACCCAACAAGGCGCCACCAGTCTTTCTTTTTGAAGGATCTACTGAGACTATGGCTATATTTTTATCATCGAAATCTAATAAAAAACGTCTTACCAATTCATCAACAAGAGAAGATTTACCTGCACCACCAGTTCCGGTTATTCCTAGAACGGGTGTATTTGTTTTAGATGGAGTAAGTTGAGAGAAAATACTTGAAAATTCATCATGATTATTTTCGGCTAAAGAAATTAATCTTGCAATGGTATTGACATTGTTAGATAAAAGTTGTTCTTGTAAATTAATCGTTTTATCGAAAGTATCTGCAGGATTAAAATCGCAAAGCTTAACCATATCATTAATCATGCCTTGAAGTCCCATTTTTCTACCATCGTCTGGAGAATAAATTTTGGTAATACCGTAGGACATTAAATCTTTGATCTCTTCTGGAAGTATAACACCACCACCGCCACCAAATATTTTTATTTGGCTAGCATTTTTTTCTTGTAAAAGATCATACATATATTTAAAATACTCGTTATGACCACCTTGATAAGAAGTCATGGCAATAGCATTGGCATCTTCTTGAATGGCTGTATTAACCACCTCTTCAACACTTCTATCGTGCCCTAAATGAATTACTTCTACACCAGTAGCTTGAATAATTCTGCGCATAATATTGATGGCTGCATCATGACCATCAAACAATGATGCAGCAGTAACGATTCTTATCTTATTTTTAGGGATATATGTACTTGTATCTTGCATAATCTATCTGTTGAAATTGGGCCTGCAAGTTAATCATTTTTGAGTTTTTAGTAGGTGGTCCATAAGGTTAAAAAATGTCAAATAAACAATGAGGTGGTTTTATGAGTTTAAAAATTAATTGTTTTTCCAAAAATAGGGGGTGAAAATTATTAAAACGGTAAATAATTCTAATCTACCCAAAAGCATTAAAAAGGCCGACCACCATTTGCCAAAAGGTGATAAAATACTGTAATTGTTAACCGGGCTTAATTCTCCAAATGCCGGTCCTAAATTACCTAGAGAAGACGCTGCGGCTCCCATAGAAGTCATAAAATCAAGTCCTAAAAAACTAAAAACCGCTGCACCGATTATAAAAACGATAAGGTAAAGTATAAAAAAGGCCATGATATTAAATACAATGCCTCTAGTAACTGTTTTTTGGTTATACCTTACTAAAATAATAGCATTAGGGTGTAGAGTTCTTTTGAGTTCTAAAAACCCATTTTTAACCATAATGATATGCCTTACAAATTTTACTCCACCAGAGGTAGAGCCAGCAGAAGCGCCTAAAAACATCATCCCGAAAAATAGTACTGTTAAAAATGGAGACCAAATGGTGAAATCGGCAGAAACAAAACCAGTAGTAGTGACCACCGCTAATACTTGAAAGAGTGCATGTCTAAAAGAGCTCTCAAGTGGTCCATTGATCATGGGATGGGCAATTTTTTGAATATCTGTGGCATATGGAGATACTTCGGCATACTGATATACCACAAAGGTGGTAATTAGTGTAAAACCAACGATGGTTAAAAAGTAATATTTGAATTCCTCATCTCTTATAAATTTACCAAACTTTCCTTTTACAGCAAAATAACTCAATACGAAATTGGTACCGGCAATAAACATAAATATTGAGATGATGTATTGTATTAGCGGATTATGATTCCAATAAGCGATACTGGCATTTTTGGTTGAAAATCCTCCTGTAGAGAGGGTACTTAAAGCATGGTTTACGGCATCGAAGTAGCCCATTCCGGCGAATTTCAGTAAGATGGCTTCTATAACCGTTAATCCGAAGTATAAAAACCAAAGTCTTTTAGCTGTGTCTGTTATTCTAGGGTGGAGTTTATCAGCCGAAGGGCCTGGCGATTCTGCGGCAAACATTTGCATCCCTCCAATACCTAATAAAGGTAATATTGCAATAGCCAAAACAATAATTCCCATACCTCCAATCCAGTGGGTCATGCTTCTCCAAAATAAAATGCCTTTAGGTAAACTTTCTATATCATTCAGTATAGACGCACCAGTAGTAGTATAACCCGACATGGTTTCGAAAAAAGCATTAGTAAAAGATGGGATAGCACCACTAAGCACATAGGGTAGGGTGCCCGATAAAGACATGGTAATCCAACCTAAAGCAACAATAATATATCCCTCTCTCTTTTTAACTTGTTTTTTAAACCCCTTTGTAGAAAATTGTAAAATAATACCTGTTAAAATGGTAGTAATACCCGCGTAAGTTAAACCGATAATGGCGCCATCATTATAATACCAACTAACTAATGACGAAAGCAACATAAAACCACCATTGAATAGGAGTAATACTCCCATCATTTGAAGAATAATTTTGATGTTTAATCTTTTCATGAATAGATGTTAGTTGAAGAATTTCTCTACTTTCGCTATAGTTTTAGCAAAGCAACAAACTACGACTTTATCATTTTTTTGAACTTGAAAATCGCCTAAGGCAATAACACCTTTATTATCTCTAATAATACCACCAATGATGGCATTTCTTGGAAATTTTAAATCTTTAATTTTTTTTCTGGTGATCTTGGCACCTTCGGGAACAACAAATTCTAGTATTTCAACATTGATATTATTGAGAATGGCCATTTCAACAACTTCACCTTTTCTAATATACCTGAATATACTGTTGGCAGCAAGTAATTTTTTATTGATTAAAGTATCAATACCTATATTTTTACTTAGATTGTAATAGTCTATATTTTGAACCAGAGCGATAGTTCTTTTTACCCCTTTAGATTTGGCTACTAAACAAGACATAATATTGGTTTCAGACCTCCCCGTTACGGCAATAACTGCATCCATCTCACTAACATTTTCATCTTCTAATAATTCAACATCGCGCCCGTCGCCGTACACCACTAAAGCATTGGGTAGTTCATCAGCAATTTTAATAGCTTTAGACTTATCTCTTTCAATAATTTTTATATTTAAGTTATTGCTACAAAGCTCTTTAGCTGTCTTAATCCCAATTTTACTGCCCCCTAAAATCATTACATTTTTTATAGGGTTATTCTTGGTAGCAGAAAGTTTATTAAGTTCATCAACCCCTTCTTTTAGGGTTATGAAGTAGGCTTGATCACCCACTTTAAATACGGTGTCACCTCGAGGTATAATAGTGTCGTTACTATGCTTTCTCTTGATAGCAATAGGCATAAAGTTGATGTTTTTAAAACTATCTGCAGCCTGTTTCACACTCATGCCAATAAAAGGAGCTGTTTTTGAGATAGAAATACCTACCATGGTTAACTTGCCATCTTCAAATTCATGAGAATCGTTAAAGGCAGCCTTTTCTAAAAGCACTTTAATCTCATTTTTTGCCAGTTCTTCTGTAGAGATTAATTCATCAATACCTAAGTGGTTAAAGTTTAGCAGTTCTTTCTTATCTGTTAATTCCGAATTACTAATTCGTGCTATTGTTTTTTTTGCTCCAAGTTGCTTAGATATAAGAGATATGGTGATGTTCATTGCTTCAGAAGATGTTACAGCAATAAGCAAATCTGTATGTTCAATATTAGCCTCCTTTAAGGTAGAAATAGAAGTAGAATCGCCTTCTAAAGTTTTAATGTCTAATCTCGTATTAGCAAAAATAAGTCGGTCTTTGTCTAAATCAATTAAAGTTATTTCATGTGATTCGTAAGATAACAACTTTGCCAAATGAAACCCTACTTCTCCTGCGCCGGCAATAATTATTTTCATGAATTTTACTTCCTTTAAACAGCCATTTTATCTAAGAATTAAAATTCGTCAATGTGCTGGCTTCTATTAAGATTGTTGTACAAATGTATTACTTTTCTTTTATATCTTTAAAGAAAAAAATTATGGAAGGTGATAAAGCATCTTTAACCATTAAATCATGGAAAGAAGATGATAGACCTCGTGAGAAATTACTGGTAAAAGGTAAATCAACATTGTCTGATGCTGAGCTTATAGCCATTCTATTGGGGTCTGGTAGTAAAGATGAAACTGCAGTTGATTTGGCAAAGAGAATTTTATCGACAATAAAAAATAATTTGAATGAGCTCGGAAGACTGTCTGTCTCAGATTTAATAAAATTTAAAGGGATTGGAGAGGCCAAAGCGATTAGCATTATTACAGCTTTAGAATTGGGTAGAAGAAGAGCATTACAATCAGCTTTAGCTAAACCCAAAATAACCAGTAGTAAATCAGTATTTAACGTCATGCACCCTATTATTGGGGAGCTAAAACACGAAGAATTTTGGATTATTTATTTAAATAATGCAAATAAAATTTTATTTCAGGAACAAATAAGTAAAGGAGGGCTTACCCAAACAGTGGTAGATACGAGGTTGGTGTTTAAAAGAGCACTTGAAACCAGTGCAACGGGTTTAATTTTGTGTCATAATCATCCTTCAGGTAGAATTAACCCAAGTCACGCCGATAAATTGCTTACACAAAAACTCAAAGAAGGTGGAGAAATTTTAGACATTAAAGTACTGGATCATGTTATCATCTCAGATCAAGTATATTTTAGTTTTGCCGATGAGAATATACTTTGAATGTTTATCTTGCACACTTAAAGTACAATATTAAATAACTATATCGCTTTATATGCTACTGGTTTATACGCATAAAATTACCCCCAGACTTACTTACATTTTTAAGCATATTTTTACTAGAATTTTAGGGGTTAAGATTACTTTTACTTCTAAAATTGAAGACTTTGTAGCCCATGAGGGGATGAAAATATCTTATACAAAACAGGCTCTGGGTAATGAGATATTTATTAAATCAAACGAGTTGCTTTTTAGTCAAGGAATAGACTTTGTAGATATTACAATATCTCAATGGGATGATTTACCTTGCTTTTTCTACACCTCTGCTAATTCTTTAATTAAATACGATGTTTTTGCGGCGTCATTTTACTTGATGAGTAGATACGAAGAGTATTTACCTCATGTTAAAGATGAGTATGATCGATTTCCTGCAGAAGAAAGTTTGGCTTTTCAAAATGGGTTTTTAGATACTCCAATTATAGACCATTGGGCTTATAAATTGCGTGATGCTTTAATAAAAGAAAATGTAAATGAAGCACACCTATTTGATAACCCAGACAGAACATTTCAATTGATTTCAACGATAGATGTAGATCAGGCGTTTTGTTATAAACACAAAGGACTAATTAGAAACTTAGGAGGAGTATTAAAAGATTTATTTCAATTCAAATTTTCTGAAATTTTGTTGAGGTTCATGGTTATTTTTAAATTTAGAAAAGACCCTTTTGATACATACAGTAGACTACTATATCTTCAAAAAAAGTTTCAGGTACCCACCATTTTCTTTTTTTTACTGAGTGAATATACAACTCATGATAAAAACATACCTTCTAGAAATATGAACTACAAACTACTCATAAAAAATGTAGCAGATTATGCCAAGGTAGGTATTCATCCATCTTATTTTAGTATGATTGATGAGTTGAAGATGCAAAAAGAAAAAGAAAAACTAGAGAATATTGTTAATTTTCCTATTGAGAAATCTAGACAGCATTACCTCCGTTTAGCGCTGCCAGAGACCTATCAAAATTTGGTAGACCTTGAAATTAAAGAAGATTATTCTATGGGTTATGCCAGTCAGTATGGTTTTAGAGCGGGCACATGTACCCCGTTTTATTTTTACGACTTAGATTTTGAAATTCAAACACCATTAAAGGTTTTTCCGTTTGCAGCCATGGATGGTACTTTTAAAGATTATTTAAATTATACACCGAAAAAATCTTACGATACTATTTTAAATTTAGCTAAGAAAGTTCAAGAGGTTGATGGTACATTTATCACTTTGTTTCATAACGACTCTGTAAGTGGTAACGGTAGGTGGAGGGGATGGAGAAAAGTCTATGAAAATTTGTTAAAAGAATTGGCCTAATTTTGAAATTACAATGCCTTAAACATACTGAAATAGATAGAAGTAAATATGAGAAATGTATAACGAATGCCCATAATGGTTTGGTTTATGCAGAACCTTGGTATTTAGACATTGTTGCACCTCAGTGGCATTTGATTGTTTATAACGATTATCATGCGGTAATGCCACTTCCGGTAAGGCGAAAATTAGGATTTAATTATGTTTTTATACCACCATGGACACAGCAATTAGGGGTGTTTAGCGACAAGCGATTAGAAAAGGCAATTATAAAAAATATGATTGCAAAAATTCCGCAGCGGTTTATCATAAAAGATCTTATTCTTAACCATGATAATGTAATAGAAGAAAAAAACTTAGAGCACAGAAAAAATTATATCCTACCGCTCAATAAAGACTATATTGATATTTATAAAGATTTTAGTCACGGTAGAAAAGGACATATAAAAAAAGCAATTCAATCGGGATTGAAATATGTTGAGGTAAAAAATGCTAAAAATACAATTGAATTATTTATTAGGCATAAAGGAAAAAACCTATCATGGACTACCCAAAACTACCAGCAATTAAATAGAATAGTAGAGAGAGGAATTTTATTAAACAAAGTAAAGGTTTTCGAAATTTATTCAAATACAAATGAACTTTTAGGAGGTAATATTTTCTTAACGACTGCCAATAGAATAACGAACTTATTTACTGCGGTATCTGCAGAAGGAAGACGATTAAATGCTATTTCATTTTTATTTAATGCAATGATTCAGACATACTCTAACACGTTAATTGTATTTGATTTTGAGGGCTCAATGATTAAGAATGTTGAGATGTTTTACAAAAGCTTTGGTGCACAATTAGAAACGTATTCTTTATTAAGAATGCGTACATTGGGTTTATAATTCTTTTTTGTACTGTTTTGGAATTTTTTGGTTAAATGTTACATCACCGATATTGAAATGGTAAGGTTTTTTACTTCTTATAATTTCACAAGGGTTTCCGAACGCAATAACATTAGAAGGTAGATCTTTAGTAACTATAGAACCCGCCCCAATAATAACGTTATTACCAACATGCACTTCTGGTAATATAATAGCATTAGCACCAATGAGCACATGATTGCCAATAGTAATAGGTTTTGCCGGTATTGATTTATTGAAACAATTAGGATTATGATTGGATGAAATAATCTTAACACCTGGGCCAATTTCTACATTAGATCCAAATATAATACCATTGTTAGCTTGAATGTAATTATTAAAATTGTCTCCAGGATCACAAAGAATCCCCTTTTTAATTTTTTGAGGCTCAATTACTGTAGAGGTGAAATGTACGGGCCAAGGAACTTTTGGATTTAAACGAAATATTTTTTGTGGAATATAATAATGGAAAAAAATCTGCCAATTAGGTTTATAGCCATACTTTGGTCTGTAGTATTGGGGATATACTAGTTTGATAAACCATCCAAAGACAAAGTAATCGATCTTGCTTTTTAAAGTCCTACTCATCTTTTAAAAGTTTTAATAAGCCTTAATGAATATATTAATACAAGTAAATAGCCGGCCCCTCCAAGTAAACTTAAGGTCACGATAGTGAAATCTATATTGTTATGGTAATATCCAATATAAATGGCTAAAATATTGACTATAAGCAAATATAAATTAAATAGTAAACTGATATGATTTTTATGAATTATTGTTAATATATGACTAATAGGCGTGAAGGTACAACGACAGATGAATAAAAACGATAGTAACAACACAAACTTTGGTAAGAACAACCATTTTTCATCGAAGAATAATTCAATTAGATACAAGCCAATAGTGTTGATGGCAATAAGAATTGTACTGTACAATAATAAATTTTGTATTACAATTTTGTAGGTAAACCTATATAGTTTTTCTTTCGATTTGAAATAAAATTTAGTGGCCTTTTGATAGTAAACATTTGATATTGACGATGAAATTAAAAGCAAAGGGGTTGCCAATATTTTAAAAGCCATGCTGTAATTACCAGAAATTGCTTTTCCAAAAAAAGTGACAATCAATAATGGTAAAATATTAATGGCTAAAGCATTAATAAGGTTTGAAGGTAAAGCATAGCGCCATAGGTTTTGATGATGGGCTATACTTTTCTTTAAAGCCTTTATATTGAGGGGTGTCCAATGACTTATGTTTTTTTTGATATAATAAAATAATAGGCCTAGAGTGGCCGTAAAAGTTCCTATAACCAAACCGTATGTTGGATTAATTTTAAATAGAATAGCTTGAATAGAAATAATTAAAAAAGTTAAAATAAACTTACCTCGAGAGATATATTTAAATTGATCATTTTTGGTGAGTAAATACTCTTGTATTTTATTATTGGCCATAAGCCAACCACCAATAAAAGCTAAATAAATAATCTCAAAAGGGAAATTAAAGTCAATAGTGTTGTTTAATACAGTAATGACAATTAACCCCAATACAAGAATAAGGAAGGAAAGTCTAATGAGGCTACTTGCTAAGTATTTGGCCAATTTGCTAGTTATAGATGTTACAATACCTAAGTCTAATTGAAGAGTAAATAGTATAGAAAATATAGAGGCCAAACCAATGTAAACCGCATAAATACCATAATGTTCTGGTCCATAAAGTTTTGCCAAAACTAAAGCACCTATAACCCCCAAAATTTGAGATACCACATTGCCTTTAAACATGGTAAGTATATCTTTTTGAAATGAATTAAGTGATTTAGTTTTCAATTTTAAATACTATTTTAGAGACTTATTCAAAAGTAGTATAAATGAATGGCATAAAACATGTCTTTTTTGACTTAGATCACACCTTATGGGATTTTGAAAAAAACTCTAAATCTACATTTGCTTACCTTTTTCAAAAGCATCAAATAGAATTAGAATTAGATGACTTTAAAAGAGTGTATAAGCCCATTAATGAAAAGTATTGGAAAGCTTATCGAGAAGAGAGAATAAATAAACCGGACTTGAGATATCGTAGATTGGCAGACACCTTTATAAGTTTAGATTACCCCATTGATGACGATTTAATTCATCAATTATCTCATGATTATATTAAGTATTTATCACGATATAATGAATTGTTTAAAGGGGCTGTAAGTATTTTAAAATACTTACATTCAAAGTATAAACTGCATATAATTACTAATGGTTTTAATGAGGTACAGCATCAAAAACTATCAAATTCTAATATTATCCAATATTTTGAGCAAATTATTACTTCAGAGCAAATTGGCGTTAAAAAACCCAATGCGCTTATTTTTGAAGAAGCTCTAAATAGAGCCAAGGCTGATGCTAAAGAAAGTGTAATGATAGGCGATAATTTTGAAGCTGATATTCTTGGGGCCTTAAATAGTGGGATGGATGCAATTTTTTGCCATTTTAATGGCGATGTGCCAACAATTCCGGTAAAAGAAGTATATCAACTTAGTGAAATAAGGCAGTATTTATGATAAAAAAAATAAAGTAAGACAAATATTGTATATTTAACGAGATAAAAATTGCTAGAAGATCTCCCTTTATGAAAAAAAAACTAGGACTAATTTTGTTTTGGTTGTGTTTTTCGGTGCTTTTAAAAGCACAAAACAATCAAATATTATATGGTTTTGATGAGTTACCGCAAACTTTAATGCTTAATCCAGGAGCAGAAGTAACTTACGATAAGCACATAGGGGTTCCGCTGTTATCTAATATATTTATACAAGTTGGAGCCACAAATAAAAATATTACTTATAACAATATTTACAGCTCGTCTGATAATTATTTAGACGTGTTGCGTAATGTGCAAAACCAAAATTTGAGTCCAGATGATCATTTTAAAATCTATCAAAGGGCAGAACTACTTAATGTAGGGTTTAGACTTAATAATCCAAAGAATTACTTAAGTTTTGGTTTTTATCAAGAATTTGATGGTTTTGCCATGTATCCAAGAGATATAGCCCAACTATTTTTTAAGGGAGATGATCCAGATGGTGATGGAGTGCCAAACACCAATGTGCCGCATCAATTCAATCAACTTACGGTAACCGGTAGTTTAATGGGAGTTTTGCATATAGGATTGTCTAAAGAAATAAACGATAAATTAACCATTGGTGGTAGGTTTAAGCTAATGTCTTCATCATTAAATATTGATATTAGAAATAATAAGGGTAGCTATAGTTTAGATGATCAATCGGCTTTTTATAATCATCAGTTTAACAATATGAATGTTAATTTGAACACCTCTGGATTATGGAATGCTCAAGGCAATCGTGTATACGATGAAATGAGTAATGTAATTAAGGGACTCTTTTTTATCAATGGCAATGTAGGAGCAGGTATTGATTTAGGGATGACCTATCATTTTGATCAAGATATTACACTTACAGCAAGTGTATTAGATTTAAACTATATTAAGCCAACAGAAGACCTAGCAGCTTATCAAATTGCTGAAGATTTTGAGTTACCTAGTCCAGATTATTATCAACCAACTCCAAATGATGAGCTTAATTATTGGGAGAATACCCTGCAGCCGTATTATGATGCAGGCCTAATTCCTATAGATACTTTAAGAGGTAGGGATTATGGATTAATGAGCACACCGAAGGTATTTACCGGAATAAGTAAAAAATTCTACCATAATGGATGGGGCAATAAAACAGTGTATAGAAATACTTGGTGTGACCCTTATGACGACTTAAATTTTTCTGATGTACTCACCAGCGAGGTTGGGTTACAAACCTATACAGCGTTTAGACCATCGAAAATTGTTTGGGGTGTAACGGCATTTTATTCAAGAGAACTAACCCAATATTTAAATGCCAAAGTAAGTTATACGGTTGATCAATTTTCTGCCAAAAATATTGGTTTAGGACTTTCTACCAATATCAGGCGATTTAACTTGTTTTTGTCTGCAGATAATTTGTTAGATTTGTTTCAGTATACGAACAGTAATTATCAATCTGTTCAATTAGGCATGAACTTCAAATTTTACTGATAACAATGAAAACAAATCAATTCTTTTATATACTTTTTATACTTCCTTTTTTTATCACGGCACAAACAAAAACTGTTAACGACTATGAATATGTCATTGTTCCAGAAAAATTTGATTTTTTAAAATCACCAGATAAATATCAGGTAAACGCTTTAACAGATTTTTTATTTAAAAAGAATGGATTTAATAGTATTTATCAATCACCATTACCAGAAAATGTAAAACAAAATCCTTGTACAGCGCTTAAAGCGGATGTAGAAGATAATTCTGGATTATTTGTAACCAAGTTAAAAGTAGTTCTAAGAGACTGTCATGACCAAATAATTTTTAGTACCAAAGAGGGTAGAAGCAGATCTAAGGATTACAAAACAGCCTATCACGAATCATTGAGAGATGCCTTTACAGAAATTACAGCCTTAGGTTATCAATACAATGGCACTCAACAAGCTGTAACTTTAGCGCAAGCTGAACCTGAGAAAGAGGTAGTTAAAACTATGCCTAAATCAGAAAATTTACCAAAAGGAGAGGCCGTAGTGGCCTCCACTATTGCAGCACCTAAAGTATCGGCAGAAACCAAAGATATTGAAGAGAATAGTGATGAATTGGTTAAATCGTACAGTAATGAAAATATTTCATTTTTTATAATGACTCAAGGTGATAAAAAAATAGCACTAGTCAATAAAAGTCAATCAAATACTTATAAAAAAGGTGAGCAAATTGCCATTTTTACCAAAACGTCTTTGCCCAATGTATATCGTGTAAATTGGAAGAATACTCAAGGCCAAATGGTTAAAACTACTGGTTATTTTGATGAAAAAGGAAATCTAAATGTGGATATAGAGAAAGATGGTAAAATCGAAGTAAAAACATTTAAATTAGAGAATTAATAGTCATATTTGTTTTTCCACCGTTTTTTTAAAAACTCCTTAAAATTATTTTCCCTACTATTATTACCAGGTTGGTAAAAAGTTGTTGCTTTAAGAGCATCAGGTAAGAATTCTTGTTCAATAAAGTTACCGTCATAAGCATGGGCATATTTATAATCTTTACCGTAATCAAGCTCTTTCATTAGTTTTGTAGGTGCATTTCTTAAGTGTAAGGGCACAGATAAATCTCCAGTTTTACGCACTATATTTTGGGCCTCGTTAATGGCTTGATAAGAGGCATTACTTTTAGGGCTGTTGGCCATATATATAGCACACTGACTT
>JAUIJW010000253.1 GCA_030431085.1 Bacteroidia bacterium | reverse complement strand
CATACTTTAAACTAAATGGTCGCACGTCGTCTATACCAGCAGTATGATCTGCATGATGGTGGGTTAACAAAATTCCATCTATATCCCTAATATCATTCTGAATCATTTGCTGCCTAAAATCAGGTCCACAATCAATAATATACTGGTGATTTTCCAATGAAATGGCCGCAGCAGTCCTCATTCTTTGATCACGAGAATCCTTTGACAAACATACTTCATGAGTACAACCAATAACGGGAACACCTTGTGATGTACCTGTGCCTAAAAAAGTTATTTGCATCTTTATTTTTTATACAGAGTAATGTCTTCAAAAATAGCAATATCTCATTGTTTAAGTTCAAATTAGGATAAAATTTATTAATTAAATAAAGAAAACTTAACTAACTTTGTAAAAACTTAAAACACAACAAATGTCTATTTTTTTAAAAGGAGACACCAATTTAGAAACCGTCCCAACATTTAAGCAAAAGGCTTTACGTATTAACCTTAACCCAAATATCTATGGTACATTTGCAGAGATTGGAGCTGGTCAAGAAACCGTAAGGCACTTTTTTAGAGCTGGCGGATCATCTCAAACCATAGCCAAAGCTATGTCTGCTTATGACAAAGATTTTTCTGATGATATTTATGGTATTGAACCCGATAAACGTTACGTCACAGAGTCTAGGTTAAAAAGAATGCTTACCCATGAGATTAGATTAATGGAAGACCGATTATCTCGACAAAAGCATCCAGATAAAGTCTTTTTCACTTATGCAAACACTGTAACCACGATAGACTTTGCTAAAAAATTTAAAGGCCATGGATGGGTTGGTATTAAGTTTCAATTAGACCCATTAGAAGATTATAATGAAATTATTCTTCATGTTAGGTTTAAACAAAATGATTCTAGATTACAGCAAGAAACTTTAGGAATGCTTGGCGTAAACTTGATTTATGGAGCATTTTACTTGAATGATAGCCCAAAAGACCTATTAAAGTCCTTTTACGATAATATAGATAAAGACACCATCGAAATTGATATGGTTAACTTTTCGGGATCGCGATTTATGTATGTAGACAATCGATTGATGAGTTTACATCTAATTAAAAATGGCATGACAGATGCTGTAATGTTCGGTCCAGATGGTAACAATTTATTACCTGCTCAAGTGCTTTATAAAAAGAACATCCTTGCCTTAAGAGGTAGTTATAGACCTGTTACCAAGGTAAATATGGATATTTATGAAAAGTCTAAAGAGCTTTTCCTTTCGGAAAATAAAGTTTCAGAAAAGAACACAAAAATTATATTTGAGATTACATTGGCCAACTTGCGTGCAGAAGGAAAAATTAATGAGCGAGACTTTTTAGATCGAGCTGAACTGTTATGCTCTTTAGGTCAAACCGTAATGATCACCAATTTTCAAGAGTACTATAAACTGGTTGATTATTTTGCAGAATTCACTAAAGCTAGAATGGGCTTGGCCATGGGTGTATTTAATCTTATACAAATTTTTGATGAAAAGTATTATCGTGAAATGAGCGGTGGTATTTTAGAAGCCTTTGGCAAATTATTCTATAAAGATTTAAAAATCTACTTATACCCATTAAAAGATTTAGAAACCGGAGAAATTTTTACCAGCAAAGACTTAAAAGTGCATCCTCGAATGAAAGAGCTTTACAAGTACTTTAAATACAATGGTAGAATTATGGATATCGATAATTATAATCCAGATTATTTAGAGGTTTTCTCTAGAAAAGTTTTTAAAATGATTGGTTCTGGTGATACAGGTTGGGAAGATATGCTGCCCGAGGGTGTAGCCGAAGTTATTAAAGAACAACGACTCTTTGGATATTCTCAAAGACGATTCAATAGAAAACAAGGTATTAACAAAAAAGCAAATTCTTAGAATTTGCTTTTTTTGTGATTTAGATGAACTAAAGCGTACCTCGTTTAGCCTGCTCTCGTTCTATACTTTCGAATAAAGCCTTGAAATTCCCTGCACCGAAACCTCTTGCACCCATTCTTTGAATGATTTCAAAAAACAACGTTGGCCTATCTTCTACCGGTTTTGTAAATATTTGCAATAAATACCCCTCCTCATCGGCATCAATCATAATTCCTAAACTTTTTAAGGTTTCTATATCTTCTCTTAATTCATGAGAAAATTCTTCTAACCTACCAGGAACCGCCTTATAATACTCATCTGGTGGTGTGCTTAAAAACTCAATTCCTCTCGCTCTTAACTGTGATACTGTTTTTACAATATCGTCTGTAGCCACAGCGATATGCTGCACGCCGGCTCCTTCATAAAAATCAAGGTACTCTTCAATCTGTGATTTTTTCTTACCTTCTGCCGGCTCATTGATTGGAAACTTAATTCTGCCATTACCATTACTCATTACCTTACTCATTAAAGCAGAATATTCTGTATGTATCTGTTTGTCATCAAAAGAGAGGAAGTTTTCGAATCCCATAACTTCTTCATACCATTTTA
>JAUIJW010000041.1 GCA_030431085.1 Bacteroidia bacterium | reverse complement strand
CAAAAGTTGAAATATTGGGCTTAAAAAAACCATTACCAACAATGATAAAGGCTAGGGCTAGAAAAAAAGCAATATCATTTTCTATGGCTAGAACAAAATGACCAACAGCCATTAAGATACCTCCCAAAAAGATAGAGCTGCGCATTCCTAATATTTTATCCGAAATTTGTCCGCCAATTACGGTTGAAGCATATACTAAAGAGCCATAAGAGGCATACACTGCCGCTGTGGCCGCATCTCTTTCAACAATCGCTTTAAAAATTTCTTGAACCATGTAAAGCGTAAGCAAGGCACGCATACCGTAGAAACTAAAGCGTTCCCATAATTCTGCAAAAAATAAATAAAAGAGTCCGCGTGGATGACCAAAAAGGTCTTTAGGTTGTTGTGCTTTTGCTACTGTAGACATGTATGATAATAGATTTAATTTTTAATTTGGAAGGTTTCCTCTTTAGAGTTTCCTAAAGTATTGTCGATAAAATTAGTCATTTTTTGAAAAAGATGTAAGCGCGTATTATCTCCACGGTAAATGCCATGAGCGCGATCTGGATAGATAAACAATTCAAATTGCTTATTAGCTTCTACCAAAGCATTGACCATTCTATTAGTATTTTGCACATGAACATTATCATCGCCGGTACCGTGAACCAATAGGTAATCTCCTTTTAATTGATCAACAAAATTGATAGGTGAATTATCATCATAGCCACTGGCGTTTTCTTGTGGTGTTTGCATATATCTTTCGGTATACACCGAGTCGTAAAATCGCCAAGAAGTTACTGGTGCAATGGCAATAGCAGATTTAAACACGTCTGCACCTTTGGTAATGGCTAAAGATGACATATATCCTCCAAAACTCCAACCCCATATACCAATTTTATTGGCATCGATATAGCTTAATTTACCTAATTCTTTAGCTGCTTCAATTTGGTCTTCAATTTCATACTTCCCTAGTTCTTTGTAGGTAATTTTTTTAAAATCACGTCCTTTAAATCCTGTTCCTCTACCATCTACACAAACAACAATATAGCCTTTTTGAGCCATGTATTGGTGCCAGTAATCTCTAGAATTATTCCAACTATTTCTAACAGATTGCGATCCTGGCCCAGAATATTGATACATTAATAATGGATAGGCTTTATCAGGGTCGAAATTGTGTGGTTTAAGCATCCACATGTTAAAAGTACCGTTTTTGGTTTTAAGCGTTGAGAATTCTTTTTTAGAAATATTGTAGTGGCTTATTTTATTGGCTAAAGCCAGATTGTTTTTTATCTCTTTTATTTCTTTGCCTGATTTGGCATTTACTAAAGTGTATACTGGGGGCGTGTTAGCACTTGAATATGTGTTGATGAAATAATGCATGCTATTACTAAACGCAGCAGAGTTATTCCCAATATTTTTACTGAGCTTTTGTTTACCCTTACCATTTAATTTTATAGCGTAAACACTTCTATTGATAGAGCCTTCTTCTGTAGATTGATAAAATATACGATGCGATTTGGTATCATAGCCATAGTAGTTAGTCACTTCCCATGGACCAGCCGTAATTTGCTTTTTAAGTTGACCGTTTTTAGCGTAATGGTAAATATGGTTAAACCCGGATTTTTCACTAGTCCAAATAAAGCTATTATCTTTTAAAAAAGTAAGGTTGTCATTGACATCTACATAGGCAGGATCTGTTTCATTTAACACTAAGGTTGAGCCAAGGGTATTGCCATCTACAAAAATTAGGTTTAAATTATTTTGCAACCTATTTAGGGTCGTTACAGCTATGGTGTTAGGCTCATTAGTCCATTGAATTCTAGGAATATAGTGTTGTTGCAAGTTCGCTAATGGTACTTTTTGATCTGAATTGCTGGTTAAATTATAAATATGCAGTGCAACCTCAGAATTTTTTTCACCAGCTTTGGGGTATTTAAAAGTTTGTTGACTAGGATATAGGCTGTTGCCAGTGACATTCATGCTGAATTGTGGCACTTGAGATTCATCAAATTTAATGTAAGCAATTTTATCAGAATTACCATTCCATTCGAAGGCGCGTACAAATGAAAATTCTTCTTCATAAACCCAATCGCAAATACCATTGATAATTTTATTCTTTTCTCCATCAAAGGTTATTTGAGTCGTTTTATCTGTACTTAAATCTTTGATGTAAAGGTTGTTTTCATAGTTATAAGCAACTTTAGTGCCATCTGGAGAAAAGGTAGGTTCCTGAATAGGGTGGTCAGATATTTTAGAAAGTGTTTTTGTTCTTAAATCGTAAACAGAATAATGACCAATTTGAGAATGGCGATAAATATCTTCAAGATCTATACCAATAATAAGTTTATCTTCTGAATGATTAAACGTATAATCACCAAAATATTTAATACCGTCTAAATCTTGACTAGATAAAATCGTTGCTACCTTGTTTAAAGTGGCGTAGTCGTATTTATTTAGAAAAGTGCCTTTTGGAGTATGATTTAGAATGGTGTAGAAGTCACCATTTTTCATGGCATGAAAGGCCTCTAAATTTTGTGTAGAAAAAGTACGATTGTTCCAAATATCTTCTAAGGTAAAATTTTTATTTTGAGCCATTAAAATAGAACTCACTAAAAGAAAGCAAATTGATAATTTTTTCATGTATCGTGTAAAATTTTGGGTTTCAAGTTTACGGAAATAAATTCAATTTAGTTGGCTGATTGTCAAAAAATCAGGTTTTCTTGAGATTTTGGCAACAATAATATTTTTTTGATATAAAACTGAAATAGATACTGTTAAAATTCTTATAAATTTATGGCTAAAATGTATAAGATTTCAGGTAGATTAATGATTATCTTTGCATATTAAAATTACAATACATGAGTAAATTAGTGTCTGGCTTTTCTAAGTTTAGCAAAGCGGAGAAGATAAATTGGTTAGCTTCGAATTTTTTTTCAAATAAAGAAGAGAGTATTGGGATACTTGAACAATACGAAAATCAAGACCAAATTTTACAACAACTGCATGACGAATTTATAGAAAACACTATTTCTAATTTTTATGTGCCTTATGCCATAGCGCCTAATTTTATTATCAATGGTAAAGTGTATGCAATACCAATGGCAATAGAAGAAAGTTCTGTGGTGGCGGCGGCTTCTTTAGTGGCTAAATTTTGGAGTAATCGAGGAGGATTTAAAGCTGAGGTTTTAAGTACAACGAAGATAGGCCAAATCCATTTTACCTATAAAGGAGAAAAAAACGATTTAGAGCATTATTTTACTCAAAAGAAATCCACCCTACTTAATGCCACCAAAGACCTTACGGCCAACATGAAAAAAAGAGGTGGAGGTATTGTAGATATTGAATTGAGGGATAAAACATCTGCACTTGAGCATTATTATCAGCTGCATGTGTCTTTTGAAACTGCAGACAGTATGGGTGCTAATTTTATTAATTCGTGCCTAGAAGCAATGGCTAAGGTTTTTGAAAATGATGAGATAGAGGTCATCATGAGTATTTTGTCAAACTATGTGCCAGAATGTTTAGTACGTGCTGAGGTGAGTTGCGATATTGAAGATTTTTTTCCGGAGAACTCGGCCTATTATGCACAGAAATTTGTACAGGCAGTGGATATAGCTAATGCAGAACCTTATAGAGCGGTAACCCACAATAAGGGTATCATGAATGGTATAGATGCTGTAGTATTGGCCACGGGTAATGATTTTAGAGCTGTTGCAGCTGGAGCGCATGCTTATGCGGCCAAAACAGGGACATATAAAAGTTTAACGAATGCCAAGATTGAGCAGGGTAAATTTTATTTCTCGATCGAAATTCCGTTATCTCTCGGCACAGTAGGGGGGTTAACAAAGCTGCATCCATTAGCCAAACTGTCGTTAGAAATTCTACAAAAACCCAGTGCCCAAGAACTAATGCAAATTATTGCAGTGGCCGGATTGGCACAAAATTTTGGCGCTTTAAAAGCATTAACTACTACGGGTA
Organism: Bacteroidia bacterium; assembly: GCA_030431085.1. Taxonomy (GTDB): domain Bacteria; phylum Bacteroidota; class Bacteroidia; order Flavobacteriales; family Flavobacteriaceae; genus Lutimonas. The sequence continues at coordinate 9,458 of JAUIJW010000041.1, read as the reverse complement.
TCCAACAAGGGCATATGAAAATGCATTTGATGAATATTTTAAATCAACTAGAAGCCAATGTGCATGAGAAAAAGGAAATTGTAAAAATGTTTTCTGGCCAAACCGTTACGCACAATGCCATTGCTAAAGCTTTGCACGATTTAAGAACCGTATAATTACTATAAATTTAAATTATCTATTAATAATAAGATTCTATTCATTGAGTGTAAAAAAACTCTCATTAATGCTTATATTTGATAAAAATTTTTAAGAACTACTAAAACAAAAATTATGTCTTTTCAATTACCAAAATTACCATATGCTTATGATGCGTTAGAACCAAATATTGATGCAAGAACAATGGAAATTCACCATACTAAACACCATAATGGATATACAACCAATTTAAATAATGCCATTGCAGGTACAGACTTAGAAGGTCAGTCTATCGAAGATATTTTATCAGGACTAGATATGAATAATGGTGCTGTAAGAAATAATGGAGGAGGGTTTTACAACCACTCATTATTTTGGGAGATTATGTCACCAAATGGTGGAGGTGAGCCTACAGGCGATCTTGCAGCTGCTATTGATGAAGCATATGGCTCATTCGACAGTTTTAAAGAAGCCTTTGCTAAGGCTGCAGCAACGCGTTTTGGGTCTGGTTGGGCATGGTTATGTGTGCATAAAGGAGGTAAAGTTGAAGTTTGCTCATCACCAAATCAAGATAATCCGTTGATGCCTGGTGTTGGGTGTGGAGGAACTCCGATTTTAGGACTAGATGTATGGGAGCACGCCTATTATCTAAACTACCAAAATAGAAGACCAGATTATATTCAAGCATTTTTTAATGTGATTAATTGGGAAAAAGTATCTGAACTATATCGCAATCATAAATAAAAGATTCTCAAATAAGAATAGACCTTAACCACGGCATGTTCCGTGGTTATTTTTTTAAACGGATTAACTAACCTATGCATTCACGTCAATCGGCCCTATTTTTAGCTACAATAGTTGCCATTATCTATGGGGTAAACTATACTATTGCCAAAGAGGTTATGCCTCATTACATAAAGCCTTTTGGTTTTATTTTAGCACGCGTCATTGGCGCAGGTGTTTTGTTTTGGATTTCTGGGTTTTTTATCAGAAAAGAAAAAATAGCGGTAAGCGATTATAAAGCTGTTTTTCTAGCCGCTTTGTTCGGAATGGCTTTAAATATGCTGGCCTTTTTCAAGGGATTGAATTTAACAACCCCCATTAGCGCCTCGGTTATCATGACAACTACACCAATTATTGTGTTGTCGTTTTCTGCACTTTTCCTTAAAGAAGCAATTACAAAAAAAAAGGTTTTAGGCATAGTAATTGGAATGATAGGGGCGATAGGACTTATAGTTTACGGACAGAAATTAAGCCTTTCACTTGATGGCATGTTAGGTAATTTTCTCATTTTAGTCAATGCGGCCTCTTATGGTATGTATTTGATTGTGGTAAAGGGCTTAACTAAAAAATATCATCCCATAACCTTAGCGAAATGGATGTATTTGATAGGATTCTTTTTAGTCTTACCTTTTGGTTATCATGAGTTTATAATAGTAGAGTGGTCCGTTTTACCAGTCTCTGCTCTTCTACGTATAGGTTTTGTGGTTATGTTTACAACCTATGTTGCCTACATGTTTAACCTTATTGCTATAAAAAAACTAAAACCTACTACACTAAGTATTTTTATCTATTTGCAGCCAGTGATTGCAACGAGTTATGCACTTGCTGTAGGTAGCGATTCACTAAACCTTGTAAAAATATTAGCAACCAGCTTAATATTTGTTGGGGTTTATCTAGTGACAAAAAAACCTCGAGAACAGGTTTAAATAATAGTTTTAATGAGATGATAGAGTAATTTAAGCATACGGTATAATTTGTTTAACTTTGCGAGATATTAAAAATGATTTATGATACAATCTATGACGGGGTATGGCAAAGCGATGCTTCATTTGCCAACCAAGAAAGTTACCATAGAAATTAAGTCGCTCAATAGTAAAAATATTGACGTTAATACAAGAATCCCTGCAGTGTATAGAGAAAAAGAAATTTATATACGTAGGAAATTAGCCAAAGAAGTTATAAGAGGTAAGGTAGATATTGCTATACATGTAGAAACCACTGTAGAAGAATTAAGTAGTACTATCAATAGAGGCATAGTTGCACAGTATATGGCGCAATTAAAAGAAATTAATGCAGAACATGAAGATCTTTTATCGATTGCCATGAGATTACCAGATGTATTAAAAACAGAGAGGGAAGAGTTAGATGAAGAAGAATGGAATCATGTTGAAAGTTGTTTAGATCAAGCGTTGGTACAGTTTAAAATTTTTAGAACAGACGAGGGGCAATCAATGTACAATGACTTTAAACTGAGAATTGAAGCCATAGAAGAGCATTTAGAAAAAATAATAGACTTAGATGAAGATCGGTTACAGGCCGTAAGAGAAAAACTGCTTAAGGCCATTGAAGATCTAAAACTAAACGTAGATGAAAACCGTTTTGAACAAGAACTGATCTATTATTTAGAGAAGTTAGATATCAATGAAGAGAAGGTTAGACTAAAAAACCATTTAAGTTACTTTTTGAAAGAGTTAGAGAATAAAACCTCTAATGGTAAAAAGCTTGGCTTTATTTCTCAAGAAATAGGAAGAGAAATTAATACTATTGGCTCTAAGGCTAACTTTGCACCCATGCAAAAAATGGTGGTGCAAATGAAAGATGAGTTAGAGAAAATAAAAGAACAATTGTTAAATGTGCTTTAAAACATGTCTAAAACTAAAGGAAAATTAATAGTTTTTTCGGCTCCATCTGGCTCAGGTAAAACTACAATTGTAAGGCATTTATTGGCCCAAAAAGAATTACAATTGGGGTTTTCGATCTCTGCTACATCGAGAGCTAAAAGAGGTAATGAAGTTGATGGGATTGACTATTTTTTTATCACTTTAGAAACATTTAAAGATTATATCAAGCAAGATCAATTTATTGAGTGGGAAGAAGTTTATCAGAATAATTTTTACGGAACCTTAAAATCGGAAGTAGAAAAACTTTGGTTGGCGGGTAAACATGTTATTTTTGATATTGATGTGATTGGTGGACTAAGGATTAAAAGAAAGTTTCCAGAGCAAACCTTAGCAATTTTTGTGCAACCACCATCATTAAAAGTGATGGAAGCGAGGTTGAGAAATCGTAAAACCGATGCAGAAGAGAAAATAATAGAACGAGTAGCGAAAGCCGAAAGAGAACTTGAGTTTGCTCAAGATTTTGATTATGTTCTGGTTAACGATGAGCTAGAAATTGCCAAAAAAGAAGCTTATAATAGAGTAAAAGACTTTATAAAAAAGTAAAATGCTATGAAAATTGGATTGTATTTTGGTACGTTCAACCCTATTCATATTGGGCATATGATTTTAGCCAATCACATGAGTCAGTTTACCAATTTAGAACAAGTTTGGTTTGTGGTTACGCCCTTAAATCCTTTTAAAAAGAAAAGTTCACTATTAGAAGATCATCATCGTTTACAAATGGTTAATATTGCGGTAGAAGAATTTCCTAAACTCAAAGCCAGTAATATTGAATTTGGTTTACCGCAACCTAATTATACGGTTAATACGCTTGCCCATTTATACGATAAATATCCACAGCACCATTTTAGTTTGATAATGGGTGAAGATAATTTGCAACATTTTCATAAATGGAAAAATTATGAGCAGATCCTTCAACATCATGATATTTACGTGTATCCGAGAGTTTATGATAATAAAGAAGAAAGTCAATTTAAAAATCATGCTAAAATTCATATGATTGATGCACCAATCATAGAATTGTCTTCTACGTTTATTAGAAAATCTATTCGAGCAAAAAAAGACATTCGAGTACTACTACCCCATTTAGTTTGGGACTACTGCGAGCGTATGAATTTTTATAAATAGCTTAATTGAAGAAGAATTTGATAAATTAAAATGTTAAAATATTTTATATAGTTAGGAATCCTTACTATATTTACGTCAAAGTTTAATTTTAAAACCTAATACGATGAAAAAATCAATTTTTTACCATGCGGGTTGCCCCGTTTGTGTAAGCGCAGAGCACGACATTATTGAATTAGTAGGTCAAAATCATGTTGAAATTGTTCATTTGGGCGAAGATCAAAGTAGAATAGACGAAGCCGAAAAATCTGGAGTAAAATCTGTACCCGCTTTGTTAACACCAACAGGTCATGTTTTACACATTAATTATGGCGCTTCACTAACCGATGTGAGGGGTTAGTTTTATTTAGAAAAGTTAGGAATCCTATTTTTTTGCTAACTTTTCTAAATTTTTTAGCAAGATCATTAACTTTGTTCTTGTTTAAAATATTATGTCGTTGCCAATAGAAGATAAAATAATTTACGGTCTTGAACGTATTTCAGAAGTTTTCAAATCTCTTTTGTGGGAAAAAGCTAAGATATTTGGTATTAGCCCTATTCAGATACAACTATTAATATTCATTCATAATCATAAAATTAATTTATGCAGTGTTAGTCATTTGGCTAAAGAGTTTAATGTAACCAAGCCAACAGTAAGTGATGCGGTTAAAGTGTTGTTTCAAAAAAAGTTGGTGGATAAAGATTTTTCTGTAGCGGATAATCGTAGTTATCACCTTTTTATAACTCCTTTAGGTGAGGATTTAATCCATAATATTATTGACTATGCCTTGCCGTTTAAAGTGGAACTTGAGAAAATAGACCAAAAAGCGTTAGAAGAGTTGTATCAAACCATGACTAATTTAATCTTTTTAATGAATAAAAATGGACTTATTGAAGTGCAAAGAACTTGTTTTGGTTGTAAGTATTATGAGTCGTCTTTAAGCCATAAGCATTATTGCCACCTCTTAGAACAACCTTTAGAATCTTCAGAGATACGATTAGATTGTAAAGAATTTGAATCTAATTAATTCTAAATTTTAAGAAACAGTTTAGAAAATCCAAGATAAAAAACATTGTATATTTGTTTTTAGGATTATTTCAACATGGATAAAAAGAAGAAAAGCAATAAGCTTAAAGAAAAGCTTACCTATAAATATCGTTTTGTAGTGTTGAATGAAGATACTTTCGAAGAGCGATTTTCATTCAAATTAAATCGTTTAAACGCATTTGTACTAGGAGGCTTATTTTCTATCATTATCATTATTTTTACCACAATTGTAATTGCAGTCACACCACTTAAAGAATATTTGCAAGGTTATTCATCTACAGAGCTAAAAAAGGAAGCCACGCAACTTGTATATAAAATCGATTCACTCAATCAAGTCTTACAAATTAATGATATGTATATTCAAAATATACAACAGGTTTTAAAAGGAGAAATTAAGAGGGTTAACTTTAACAAAGATTCTGTATTGCATCAAATTAGTATGGAATCTATAGATTTTGCGCCTTCAGCCATAGATTCTGCGTTTAGAGAGGAAGTTGAAAGAGAAGATAGGTTTAGTGTATTTCATGAGGCCACTAAAAATACAGATATTGTTTTTACATCACCAATTTCAGGAAAAATTACAGAGGATTATAACGTAGAAGCTAAACATTTGGCTATAGATATTGCGGTTGAGCAAGATACACCTGTTAAAGCTGTAGCTGATGGCGTGATTATTTTTACTGGGTTTACAGCAGATACGGGTTATGTAATTGTTTTAGAACATAGCCAAGGATTTATTTCTGTTTACAAACACAATGCATCGATATTTAAAGAACAAGGAGAATTAGTAAAAGCGGGAGAAGTTATTGCCAATGCGGGTTCTACGGGTTCACTGAGCACAGGCCCTCATTTACATTTTGAATTATGGGATGATGGATATCCTGTCAATCCGAAAAATTATATCAACTTTAAATAATACAAGATTGATAAAGTCAGCTATAGCTAAAATTTATGCCAATTATAAGGCAAAAAAAATCTATCAATGGGCTTCTAAACCTATTGAGGCACAACAAAAAGTGTTTGAAAATTTGATACAAAATGCCAAGAGTACTGCCTTTGGTAAAGACCATCAATTTGAAACAATTAAAACCTATCAAGACTATCAATCTAACGTTTCTGTCAAAGATTATGAACAGCTCAAACCTTATATAGAGCGTGTGAAACAAGGAGAATCGGATGTACTATGGCCTGGAAAACCCTTGTATTTTGCTAAAACTTCTGGTACAACTTCTGGCGCTAAATATATTCCGTTAACCAAGGCTTCAATTCCTTTTCAAATTGCAGCTGCGAAAGAGGCACTATTACTGTACATTGCCAATACAGGGAATGCTAATTTTGTTGATGGTAAAATGATTTTTTTACAAGGAAGCCCAATAGTTGATGAAATCAATGGGATTAAAACAGGAAGACTATCTGGTATAGTGGCGCATTACGTACCAAGTTACTTGCAAAAAAACAGAATGCCATCTTGGGAGGTTAACTGCATTGAAGATTGGGAAACTAAAGTGAATGCCATTGTTACCGAAACTGTGCATGAAGATATGCGACTCATTAGCGGGATACCTTCTTGGGTGCAAATGTATTTTGAAAAGTTAATAGATAGAGAGCAGAAATCTATTAGTGATATCTTCCCAAATTTTAGTTTGTTTGTGTATGGAGGGGTGAATTATGAGCCTTATCGCAGTCAAATGGAATACCTTATCGGGAAAAAAATCGATTCAATTGAGTTGTTTCCTGCTTCAGAAGGATTTTTTGCCTACCAAGACCTTCAAAATAAAAATGACCTTTCAAAAACAGGATTATTACTTTTATTGAATCATGGTATTTTTTATGAGTTTATCAAAGCAGATGAGTTTTTTAATGAAAGTTATAAAAGACTTACCATAGCTGAGGTAGAGGTAGGTGTAAACTACGTTATGATTATCTCTACCAATGCAGGTTTATGGGCCTATAATATTGGTGATACCATAGAATTTATAAGCGTTAACCCTTATAGAATTATTGTTACTGGCAGAATTAAACATTTTATATCCGCCTTTGGCGAACATGTCATTGCCAAAGAAGTTGAACATGCTATGCAAGTTGTGTCGCAAAAATTCAATTTAAAAGTACAAGAATTTACAGTAGCACCAATGGTTAATCCTAAAGAAGGCCTGCCCTACCATGAATGGCTGATTGAATTTGAGCAGGCTCCAGATGACTTATCGGGTGTTGAGCAAGCGCTAGATCAATTGATGCAAGCGCAAAATAGTTATTATTTTGATTTGATTGAGGGTAAAATTTTAAAACCCCTAATAATTAGTCAAGTGGTAAAAGGAGGCTTTAAAAATTATATGAAATCCATTGGTAAACTAGGTGGACAAAATAAAATCCCGAGACTTTCAAATGACAGAAAAATTGCAGATCAACTAGAGCTCTTATCTTAATGTTATTTTAAGATACGCTCTATTCTAGGCGAAATGGTCGTAATAATTTCGTATGAAATAGTATCTAAATTTTTTGCCATCTCTAAGATATGGTCTTGATGATCAAAAATAATAACCTCATCACCAACTTTGCACGCAATATCGGTAACATCTACCATGGTCATATCCATGCAAACCATGCCAACGATTGGTGCTTTTTTGCCATTGATAAACACACAACCTACATGATTACTTAGTCTGCGATCTAGGCCATCTGAATAGCCTAATGGAATGATAGCAATGGTACTCTGTGTTTTAGTGGTAAAAGCTCTGTTGTAGCCAACAGTTTCTCCTTTTTGTAAATATTGTAGTTGAAATATATTTGTTTTTAGGCGTGGCACTAACTTTAGGTGATGAGTTACCTGGGCATCGTTACCGAAACCATATAAACCAAGGCCTAATCTAACCATATCAAACTGATATTCAGGATAATTAATAATTCCAGAAGTGTTAGATACGTGTTTTTTGGGAGAATAATCAAGTACAGACGTTAAGGCATTGTAAAGATTAATATATCGATCAATTTGTGTTTTTGTAAACTCGCGATCTCTGTCTTCTCCACTAGAAGCAAAATGGGTACAGATCGATTTTACCATAATATTTTTTTCTTGGCGTAAAATCGATTGTAGTTGAGGTATTTCATCTTTTGTGAAGCCCAAGCGATTCATACCCGTATTTAACTTAAGATGAATAGGATAGTTAACTTTTTTTGTTTTTTTTAGAGCGTTAATAAAAGCTTTTAAAGAAGATAAACTATACAGGTTAGGCTCTAAATGATGGGCAATTAATTGATCTAAACTTTCTATTTGGGGAAACAAAATTAAAATAGGCGATTTAATATTGACCTTACGTAAGGCAATGCCTTCTTGCAGGTAGGCAACACATAAATAATCTATGTGCTCTTGCTCTAGTATTTTACCAATGTAAGAAGAGCCACACCCATAGCCATTGGCCTTAACGACTGCCAGAATTTGAGTAGAGGGCTTTAAGAGATTTCTAAAATATTGCAGATTAAACCTTAAAGCCGCCGCATTAATTTCTAGTCTAGCCGGATTATTGCTCATCACGTTTAGTATCTCTATTTTGATCTTCTTTCATAGCTCTATAGAAAGCTGCTCTACTCAGAGGTTCGTATTCTTGTACTTCGCCTAGCAGTACTAAGTTTTTATCGGCAACTTTTCGGTGGCTGTAATGGGCTAAATTTCCTGTTTTAGTGCAAACGGCGTGTACTTTAGTCACATATTCTGCAGTAGCCATAAGGGCAGGCATTGGCCCAAAGGGGTTGCCTTTGAAATCCATATCCAAACCGGCCACAATCACCCTAATTCCTCTATTGGCTAAATCGTTACAAACATTTACAATTTCATTATCAAAAAACTGAGCTTCATCTATACCAACAACATCGATATCATTGGCCAAAAGTCTAATGTTAGAAGACGCCGGAACGGGTGTACACCTAATCTCATTCTCATCGTGTGATACTACGAGTTCTTCTGCGTACCTTTGATCTATGGTGGGTTTAAAAATTTCTACTTTTTGCTTGGCAAATTTTGCCCTTTTTAAGCGCCTGATTAACTCTTCTGTTTTTCCCGAAAACATGGAGCCACAGATGACCTCAATCCATCCAAATTGTTCTGTATGATTAACTGTATTTTCGAGAAACATCGATAGTATTCTTCTTAAAGCGGTTTAACTAAGATTGATTTAATGATAAATGTTAAAAAAAATCATACCGCAAAAGTAATGAAAATCTTTAGGAGAATTTTCTTTTGAAAAACTTAATTTTGTAGATAAATAGCGAGGATTAAAACTCTAAAATAGAACGATATGAGGCAAGACATTATTGATAAATTAAAAAATACGGCACAAAAAATTTTAGAGATAAATCAGGATACTGATAACACATTACTTATTGAACAGATTAAAAATCTGCATGATCAATTGATTATTTTGCAGTATATAGAAGCTCAAGATAATGACGATAAACTTCGGTCAAATCAAAAAGCACCAGAAAATACAGTA